>DASWOE010000073.1:0-21436 GCA_036398875.1 Rhizomicrobium sp. | reverse complement strand
CGTCACCGTGTTCGACAATGACGGCGGCGCGCTGCGCCTGGTCGAGAAGGGCGGCGAAGCCGCGCTGACCAAGGTGAATTGATATTTGGTGTCACGACCCGCGAATGGCCCGGTCGATGTCCCGAACCTCGTTCGAGGGAGAGTACGTCACCTGGGTGACCCGCATGCTATCCTGAGCGACGCCGCAGGCGGCGTCGAAGGGCGCGGGCCATGACAATCTTGGTTTGGAGAGTTGAGCGATCGCATGTCCAAAGAACCCCATGACTTGACCGCTTCCGAAATGTCCGCGCTGTTCGCGTCGCGCGCGCTGTCCCCGGTCGAGGTGACTGAGGCCTGTCTGGGCCGCATCGAGGCGCTGGACGCGCAGATCAACGCCTTCTGCCACTGCGACCCGCATGCCAGCATGGCAATGGCGGAAGCTTCGGAAGCCCGTTGGCTGGAGGGCGCGCCCTTGTCGCCGCTCGACGGGGTGCCGGTGGCGGTGAAGGACCTGCTGGTCACCAAGGGCTGGCCGACCCGGCGCGGCTCGCTCACCGTCGATCCCAACGCCTATATCGACACCGATGCGCCGACGGTCGCGCGCCTGCGCGAGGCGGGCGCGGTCCTGATCGGCAAGACGACGACGCCGGAATTCGGCTGGAAGGGCACCAACGATTCGCCGCTCACCGGCATCACGCGCAATCCCTGGAACAAGGCCAAGACGCCGGGCGGCTCGTCGGGCGGCAGCGCCGCGGCGCTGGCCGCGCGGTTTTGTCCGCTCGCGCTCGGGACCGACGGCGGCGGCTCGATCCGCATCCCCGCGAGCTTCACCGGCACGTTCGGCCTCAAGCCCAGCTTCGGCCGTGTGCCCGCTTATCCGCTGTCGCCCTTCGGTACGCTCGCCCATGTCGGCCCGATGAGCCGCAGCGTGCTCGACGGCGCCATGCTGCTCAACGTCATCGCCAGGCCCGACCCGCGCGACTGGTATGCGCTGCCGTACGAGCCGACCGACTATGCCGCCGAGATCGAAACGCCGCTCGCCGGCAGGCGCATCGCCTTCAGCCCGCGCATGGGTTTCGCCACCCGCGTCCTGCCTGAGATCGAAATGCTGGTGGCCGCGGCCGCCAAGCGCTTCGAGGCGATGGGCGCGCATGTCGAACGGGTCGATCCGCCGGGCGGCGATCCGGGGCCGATCTTCCGCACGCTGTGGTGGTCCGGCGCCGGCCTTCTGCTCGGCGACTATCCGCAGGAGCAGAAGGCCAGGCTCGATCCGGGCCTGCGCCTCATGGCGGAAGAAGGCGTGGCGATTTCGAAAAAGGAATATCTCGAAGCCAATCTGGCGCGCGGCGCCTATGGCAGTGCGATGCGCCGGTTCATGGCGGGATACGACTTCCTCCTGACGCCGCAGCTGGCGACCACGGCGTTCGACGTCGGCCGCGTCTCGCCGCTCGATGACGACGGCAATGCCTGGATGGCCTGGACGCCCTTCACCGTGCCGTTCAACCTGACGCAACAGCCGGCCGCGTCGGTGCCCTGCGGCTTCACCAGCGACGGCCTGCCGGTCGGATTGCAGATCGTCGGCCGGATGTTCGACGACGCCGGCGTGCTGGCGGCGAGCTACGCCTACGAGCTCGCCGACCCGCATTTCGACAAGGTGCCGAAGGGTTTTTGAACGACTCCCTCGCCATCTCCCGCGAATGCGGGCGTCCCGGTCGGCGTTTCGCCAATGGCGCAGACTGCGACTGGTTCGGCCGCATGCGCGGCGGAAGACGGGCGGTGCAAGGCTCTTGCACCGCGCCGGTCTTTCCGTATCTTCCGCGTCCATGATTTCGATGCTTGCCCGTTCGCGACGCCGCAGCTTCCTCCGATGGGGTCGATGAGCGCGCGCGCCTGACAGTCACGCATTCTCAGCCAAGCCCCGCCGGAACCGCGCGGGGCTTTTTCGTTTCTCCCTTAGCGCCCGGCCCTTAACCGAAGGACCAACGCGATGGACACGCCCCCGCTCCACGAGCAGGTGGAGGAGACCTGCAGGAACGCCTGGCCGGCACTGAAGGAAGTCTTCTACGACGGCTGGCTGATCCGCCTCGCCAACGGCGCCACGCGCCGCATCAATTCGGTGAATGTCATCGGTCCCGGCCGCCGGCCGCTGGCGGAGAAGATCGCCTATTGCGAAGCGATCTATCGCGCCCATGGCCGGCCCTCCTATTTCCGTCTGCTGTCGACCGCGCCGCCCGATCTCGACGCGGCGCTGGCGGCGCGCGGCTATGCGAAGGAGGATGAGACCAAAACCCTGTTCATGAACTTCGCGCGGCGCCGGCCGCCCAAACCGGCACCGGACGTGGCGGTCGATATCCGCGAAGGCCGCGCCCCGGCCGAATGGCTGGCCGCCTATCGCCGCCTATCGCGCTGCGGCGCCAAGGAGGCGCAGGGCCGGCGCGAAGTCCTCGACATGCTGGTCGTGCCGGCGTTTTTCGGCGAGGCGCGCGACGCGAGCGGGGAGATCGCCTCGGTCGCGTTTTGCGGCCTTCATGGCGATCTTGCCTGCCTGCAATGGGTGGTGACCGATCCGGACCAGCGTCGCATGGGCTTCTCGCGCGCCACGCTGTCGGCGCTTCTCAACCGGGCGCTGGACGCCGGCGCGCGCGGCGCCTGTTTGCAGGTGGTGGCGGCGAATGCCCCTGCCATTGCGCTCTACAAGCGTCTAGGGTTCACCTGCGAGCTCTATCGGTATCACTATCGCGTGCGATGACCAGCGAGATTCTCACCAACGACGAATCCCGCGCCGCCGACCGCTATGCGGCCGCTCACGGCATCGCCACGCTCGAACTGATGGAGCAGGCGGGCCGCGCGGTTGCCGACGAGATCTGCAGGCGCTGGACGCCGCGCCCGATCGCCGTGCTCTGCGGCCCCGGCAACAATGGCGGCGACGGCTTCGTCGCGGCGCGCCATCTGAACGCGCGCGGCTGGGATGTCTGGGTCGAGACGCTGGTCGATGTCGGCGCGCTCAAGGGCGATGCCGCCGCGATGGCCCTGCGCTGGCCGGGCGAGACCATCCGCATCGCCGAAAGCAATCGCATGGCCGACCTGTTCGTCGATGCGCTGTTCGGGGCCGGCCTGTCGCGGCCGCTGGAGGACGAAGCGCGGCGGCTCGCGCGGGCCTCGTCGAAATACAGGGACCGCATCGTCGCCATCGACGTGCCGAGCGGGCTGCACGGCGACGCCGCAAAGCCGCTGGGCGAGGTCTGTTTCGACGCCGGTCTCACCGTCACCTTCTTCCGCAAGAAGCCGGCGCATCTGCTGCTACCCGGCCGCGATCTGTGCGGCGAGGTCGTGGTCGCCGATATCGGCATCCCCGACGGCGCGCTCGGCGTCGTCAAGCCGAACCTGTTCGAGAACGGCCCCGCGCTCTGGTCCTATCCCTGGCCGAAATCGCAGGCCCACAAATATGCCCGCGGCCATTGCATCGTGGTCAGCGGCCCGGCCCAGGCCACGGGCGCCGCCCGCCTCGCCGCGCGCGGAGCGCTGCGCATCGGCGCCGGCCTCGTCAGCGTGGCAAGTCCGCAGAGCGCCCTATCGGTCAATGCCGCCGCGCTGACCGCCATCATGGTCAAGCCGTTCAACGGCCCGCGCGGGCTTGGCGCCCTGCTCGAAGACAAGCGCCTCAACGCCGTCGTGATCGGCCCGGGCTGCGGCGTCGGCGCGGAAACGCAGAAGCT
Source organism: Rhizomicrobium sp. (assembly GCA_036398875.1). Taxonomy (GTDB): domain Bacteria; phylum Pseudomonadota; class Alphaproteobacteria; order Micropepsales; family Micropepsaceae; genus Rhizomicrobium. The sequence continues at coordinate 17,741 of DASWOE010000073.1, read as the reverse complement.
GGTCGCCGAGACCTTGAGCAGCACGGCGGCCGTGGTGCTCGACGCCGACGCGCTGACGTCCTTTCGCGGCGAGCCGAGGGAATTGTTCCTGCAGCTGCGCGGTCGGCCGCCGTCCGACGCGGTCCTCACCCCGCATGAAGGCGAGTTCGAGCGCCTTTTTCCGGGCCTGCTCTCGATATCGCTGTCGAAGGTCGAGGCGGCGCGCGCCGCCGCCGTTCAGGCCGGCTGCGTCGTCCTGCTGAAAGGCGCCGACACCGTGATCGCCGCGCCGGACGGCCGCGCCCTCATCAATGCCAACGCGCCGCCGGCGCTGGCGACCGCCGGATCCGGCGACGTCCTCGCCGGCTTCATCGGCGGATTGATGGCGCAGGGGATGGCGTCCTTCGAGGCGGCGGCGTGTGCCGCGTGGCTGCATGGCGAGGCGGCGAACCTTTTCGGGCCGGGCCTGATCGCCGAAGACCTTCCCGAACGGCTTCCCGCGGTGCTGAAGGATCTGAAGGGCCATGACTGACGTCGCGATCCGGCCGGCGGAGATGGGCGACCTGCCGGCGCTTCTCGACATCTACAATCACTATGTCCGCAACACGCCGATCACCTTCGACCTCGAGCCGCGCACGCTGGACCAGCGCCGCGAATGGCTGAGCCAGTTTGCCTCCATTGGCCGCTATCGCTGCTTCGTGGCGGCGCGGAACGGCGGCGCGATCGGCTGGGCCGGTTCGGCCAGGTTCAAGGACCGCGCCGCCTACGACACCACGGTCGAGACGAGCATCTATCTGGCGCCCGACGAGGCGGGCAAAGGGCTCGGCCGCCGGCTCTACCAGACGCTGTTCGATGCGCTGGCGGGCGAGGATATCCACCGCGCCTATGGCGGCGTCACCTTGCCGAACGACGCGTCGGTCGGCGTGCACCGGGCGATGGGCTTCGAGCATATCGGCACGCAGCACGAGGTCGGCCGGAAATTCGGCAGATACTGGGATGTGGCGCTGTACCTGAAGGACATGGGCTGAAGCCCTAGCCACCCCCCAAAACCCCTGCTATACGGCGCGCCTTCCGGCGGACGGGCGAATTGCCGGCCTCCGGCAAGGCCCCGGCGCGGGCGTGGCGGAACTGGTAGACGCACTGGTTTTAGGTACCAGCGGCGAAAGTCATGGGGGTTCAAGTCCCTCCGCCCGCACCACTCTTCGGGAAATGGATTTTCAGGGAAGCGCATCATGCAGATCACCGAGACCGTCTCCGAAGGCCTGCGCCGGGAGTATAAAGTCGTCATCCCCAAGGGCGATCTCGACTCGCGCCTGACCGGCCGCCTGGAAGAGATGAAGCCCAAGGTGAATCTCAAGGGCTTTCGCCCCGGCAAGGCGCCGGTCTCCCATCTGAAGAAGACCTTCGGCAAGTCGATGATGGGCGAGATCGTCGAGGCGGCGGTCAACGAGTCCAGCCAGAAGGCGGTCACCGAAAACGCGCTCAAGCCGGCCGCCCCGCCGAAGGTCGATCTCGTCAGCGCCATCGACCAGGTGATGGACGGCAAGACCGACCTCGAATTCACGGTCAAGGTCGATCTGATGCCGGATTTCGAGCTGACCGACGTCGCCAAGCTGGAGGTCGAGCGGCTGGTCGGCGAAGTCGGCGATGCCGACATCGACGAAGCGCTGAAGCGTCTGGCTGAGAACGCCAAGACCTATTCGCCGCGCGAAGACGGCGAACCCGCCGAAAGCGGCGACGTGGTGGTGATCGATTTCGTCGGCAAGATCGACGGCACCGAATTCCCCGGCGGCAAGGCCGAGGACTTCAACCTCGGCCTCGGCACCGGCCAGCTCATCCCCGGCTTCGAGGACCAGCTGCTCGGCGCCAGGAAGGGCGAAGCCCGCGAGGTGAAGGTCGCCTTCCCCGCCGACTATGCGGAACCCTCGCTCGCCGGCAAGGACGCGGTGTTCGACGTGACCGTCAAGGAGGTCAAGAAGCCCGATCCGCTCGCCATCGACGGCGAACTCGCCAAGAAAATGGGCATGGACGACCTCGCCACGCTCAAGGACCGCGTGCGCGACCAGCTCAAATCCGACTTCGCCAAGGCCAGCCGGCTGCATCTGAAGCGCCGCATCCTCGACGCGCTCGACGCGAAGCATTCCTTTGCGCTGCCCCATGGCATGGTCGAAGGCGAGTTCGACGGCATCTGGCGCCAGGTCGAGGCCGAGCTGAAGCGCGAAGGCAAATCGGCGGAAGACGAGGGCAAGTCGGAAGACGAGCTCAAGAAGGAATATCACGACATCGCCGAACGCCGGGTGCGGCTCGGCCTGGTTCTCGCCAAGCTCGGCGAGCAGAACGGCATCACCGTCGCGCCGGAAGAAGTGCAGCGTGCCATCGCGGCGCGCGCCCGCCAGTTCCCCGGCCAGGAACAGCAGGTGTTCCAGTACTACACCCAGAACCCGCAGGCCGCGGCCGAGATCCGGGCGCCGATCTTCGAGGACAAGGTCGTCGATTTCATCGCCGAGCTGGCCAAGGTCACCGAGCGCAAGGTCGATCGCGAGACCCTGTTCCTCGATCCCGACGACGCGGTCGAGAAGCTGAAGGCGGAATAGGCCCGCGATAGGCCGGGCACGACGCATGCGCTGCCGCCCGGTTCAGCGTCCGATAACCCTTTGTGCCGCATGGTCGCATTGCGACCGGCGCGGCACTATATTGCTGCGATTGACGCACCGGACCGTGCGTAAGACCCTCGCAAAGCTGATTCGAAAAGGCTGGAAAACAATGGCTGACCCGCGCGACGTCTACATGAACACGCTGGTGCCGATGGTGGTCGAGCAGACCGCCCGCGGCGAACGGGCCTATGACATCTATTCCCGTCTCCTCAAGGAGCGCGTGATCTTCATCACCGGCGCGATCGAGGATTACGGCGCCAGCCTGATCACCGCCCAGCTCCTCTTCCTCGAGGCCGAAAACCCGAAGAAAGAGGTCCACATGTACATCAACTCGCCCGGCGGCGTGGTGACGTCGGGCCTGGCGATCTACGACACGATGCAGCTCATCCGCCCGCCGGTGCAGACCTTCTGCATCGGCCAGGCCGCGTCGGCGGCGACGATGCTGCTGATGGCGGGCAAGAAGGGCGAGCGTTTCGCGCTGCCCAACAGCCGCGTGCTCGTGCACCAGCCCAGCGCCTCCTATTACGGCAGCGCGGCGGACATCGCCCGCCATGCCGAAGAGGTGGTCAAGCTCAAGCGCCGGCTCAACGAGATCTACGCCCGTCACACCGGCCGCACGGTCGAGGAGATTGAAAGAGCGCTGGATCGCGATACTTATATGACGGCCGAGGAAGCCAAAGCATTCGGCCTCATCGATCAGATCATGGCGCGCCGTCCCGAAGGGGATAGCGCCTGAGCGTCAAAGTTATCGGCTTTTCAATAGGTTGGCTCGGATTAAACAATTCTTGATCCGGCCGGCGCTAACGTGGTCGAATGAACGGATGGCGGCGCTGCTTCGACTGGCGTGGGTTGTGCAACGCAATGGGTCGGAAGGCCCGATATAGACCAACGGGGCAAAAAGCCTTGGAGAACCAATGAGTAAGGCGAGCGGCGGCGAGTCCAAGAATACGCTGTACTGTTCCTTCTGCGGCAAGAGCCAGCACGAGGTCCGCAAGCTCATTGCCGGCCCGACCGTGTTCATCTGCGATGAATGCGTCGAGCTGTGCATGGAGATCATCCGCGAGGAAAACAAGACCTCCTTCATGAAGTCGAAGGAGGGCGTGCCGACGCCCCAGGAGATCTTCAAGGTCCTCGACGACTACGTGGTCGGCCAGCAGCACGCCAAGAAGGTCCTCTCCGTCGCGGTCCACAACCACTACAAGCGCATCAATTCGTCCGGCAAGAACGGCGACGTCGAGCTGGCGAAGTCCAACATCATGTTGATCGGCCCCACGGGCTGCGGCAAGACGCTTCTGGCCCAGACGCTCGCCCGCATCATCGACGTGCCGTTCACCATGGCCGATGCCACGACCCTTACCGAGGCGGGCTATGTCGGCGAGGATGTCGAGAACATCATCCTGAAGCTGCTGCAGGCTGCCGACTACAATGTCGAGCGGGCGCAGCGCGGCATCGTCTATATCGACGAGGTCGATAAGATCAGCCGTAAATCGGACAACCCCTCGATCACCCGCGACGTCTCGGGCGAGGGCGTGCAGCAGGCCCTGCTCAAGATCATGGAAGGCACGGTCGCCAGCGTCCCGCCCCAGGGCGGCCGCAAGCATCCGCAGCAGGAATTCCTGCAGGTCGATACCACCAACATCCTCTTCATCGTCGGCGGCGCCTTCGCCGGCCTCGACAAGATCATCTCGTCGCGCACCCACGGTTCGTCCATGGGCTTCGGCGCCAATGTCCGCAGCCCCGACGAGCGCGGCACCGGCGAGGTGCTGCGCGAGGTGGAGCCCGAGGACCTGCTGAAGTTCGGCCTGATCCCGGAATTCATCGGCCGCCTGCCGATCCTCGCCACGCTCGGCGATCTGTCGGAGCCGGCGCTGATCGAGATCCTGACGCGCCCTAAGAACGCGCTCGCCAAGCAGTATCAGCGCATGTTCGAGATGGAAGGCGTCAAGCTGCGCTTCCAGGAAGAGGCGATGCATTCCATCGCCCGCAAGGCGATCGCGCGGCGCACCGGCGCCCGCGGCCTGCGCTCGATCATGGAAGGGTTCCTGCTGGAGACGATGTTCGAGCTTCCGACGCTCAACGGCGTGCAGGAAGTGGTGATCACGGCCGACGTCGTCGAAGGCAAGGCGCGTCCGCTCTACACCTACTCGGACAAAGCCGAAGCCCGCGAGAACAAGGCGTCTTAACCGCGTTCGGTGACGCCCCGTCACGCATGGACAACATGTCGCTCCGCAATAGCGCGGAAACCTTGATCCTTTACGGTTCGGGGCGACGGGAAACGCGGCTAGCATCAATATCTTGAAACCGGGCCACCGGGGGCCCACGTTACCAACCCAGGAGTCGGCCCATCGGGGAGACTCCATCACCCGGTACCGGTGCCCATCTGGGGTCGGCGCCGATCAGCACCCGCCCGGCGCATTGTCTGGCGGCGAGGAGAAAAAGAATGTCGGATTCAGAGGGCGCCAACACGCCCAATCCTCCCAAGAGCGACAAGGACGGCCATTTGGCGCCCGTGCTCCCGCTCCGCGATATCGTCGTCTTCCCGCACATGATCGTCCCGCTCTTCGTCGGCCGCGAGAAGTCGGTGCGCGCCCTCGAAGAGGTGATGAACGACGAAAAGCAGATCCTGCTGCTCACCCAGAAGAACAAGGACGACGACGATCCCGGCGCCGACGGCCTGCACACCATCGGCACGCTGGCGACCGTGTTGCAGCTCCTGAAGCTGCCCGACCAGACCGTCCGCGTGCTCGTGGAAGGCAAGTCCCGCGCCCGCGTCACCGGCTTCGTGCCGCGCACCGATTTCTTCCAGGCGACCATCGAGCGCATCCCCGAAGGCGTCGCCGACGCCAGCGAGATCGAAGCCTTGATCCGCACGGTCAAGACCAATTTCGAGCAGTACATCAAGCTCAACAAGAAAGTGCCGGCCGAGACCCTGGCATCCGTCGCGCAGATCGACGACGCGGCCAAGCTCGCCGACACCGTCGCCTCCCACCTGTCGGTGAAGATCGCCGACCGCCAGGCGCTGCTTGAAACCCTGAGCACGGTCGAGCGGCTGGAAAAGGTCCTGTCGCTGATCGAGGCCGAGATCGGCGTGCTCCAGGTCGAGCGCAAGATCAGAAGCCGCGTCAAGCGCCAGATGGAGAAGACCCAGCGCGAGTACTATCTCAACGAGCAGCTCAAGGCGATCCAGAAGGAGCTCGGCGAGGGCGACGAAGGCCGCGACGAGATGAACGAGCTCGAAGAGCGCATTCGCAAGACCAAGCTGTCCAAGGAGGCGCGCGACAAGGCGCATGCCGAGGTCAAGAAGCTGCGCTCGATGTCGCCGATGTCGGCGGAAGCCACCGTCGTGCGCAACTATCTCGACTGGCTGCTGTCGCTGCCCTGGGGCAAGAAGTCCAAGGTCCGCAAGGACATCGTCGCGGCCGAACAGGTCCTGCACGACGATCATTTCGGCCTCGACAAGGTCAAGGAGCGCATCCTGGAATACCTCGCCGTGCAGCAGCGCGCCGGCAAGATGAAAGGCCCGATCCTGTGCCTGGTCGGCCCGCCCGGCGTCGGCAAGACCTCGCTCGCCAAGTCGATCGCCAAGGCGACGGGGCGCGAGTATGTCCGCATGTCGCTCGGCGGCGTGCGCGACGAGGCCGAGATCCGCGGCCATCGCCGCACCTATATCGGCTCGATGCCCGGCAAGGTCATCCAGTCGATGAAGAAGGCGAAGACGGCCAACCCGCTCTTCCTGCTGGACGAGATCGACAAGCTCGGCGCCGACTGGCGCGGCGACCCGTCATCCGCGCTGCTGGAAGTGCTGGATCCGGAGCAGAACCACACCTTCAACGACCACTATCTCGAGGTCGATTTCGACCTGTCGGACGTGATGTTCATCACCACGGCCAACAGCCTGCGCATGCCGCAGCCGCTGATGGACCGCATGGAGATCATCCGCATCCCCGGCTACACCGAGGACGAGAAGCTGGAGATCGCCAAGCGCCACCTCATCCCCAAGGAGATGAAGGCGCACGGCCTGAAGGAAGACGAGTGGAAGATCACCGATGCCGGCCTGATGTCGCTGATCCGCTATCACACCCGTGAGGCGGGCGTGCGCAACCTGGAGCGCGAGATCGCCAACCTGACCCGCAAGGCGGTGAAGGAGATCGTCAGCCACAAGGCGTCGTCGGTCGAGGTCACGGTGGACAATGTCGATGCCTATGCCGGCGTCCGCAAATTCCGCTATGGCGAGGTCGAAGGCGAGGATCAGGTCGGTGTCGTCACCGGCCTGGCCTGGACGGAAGTCGGCGGCGACACGCTGCAGATCGAGTCGGTCATGCTGCCCGGCAAGGGCCGCATGCAGACCACCGGCAAGCTCGGCGACGTGATGAAGGAATCGATCGACGCGGCGCGGTCCTATGTCCGCTCCAAGGCGACGAGCTTCGGCATCAAGCCGCCGACCTTCGACAAGATCGACATCCATGTGCACGTTCCGGAAGGCGCCACGCCCAAGGACGGTCCCTCGGCCGGTCTTGCCATGGCCACCTCCATCATCTCGGTCATCACCGGCATTCCGGTGCGTCGCGATGTGGCGATGACGGGCGAGGTCACGCTGCGCGGCCGCGCCCTGCCGATCGGCGGCCTCAAGGAGAAGCTGCTTGCGGCGCTGCGGGCCGGCATCAAGACGGTGATCATCCCCCAGGAGAACGAGAAGGACCTGGCGGAAGTGCCGGACAATGTGAAGTCCGGCATGCGGATCGTCCCGGTCTCGACCGTGGGGGAGGTCCTGAAGGTTGCCCTGGTGCGCATGCCCGAGGCGATCGACTGGAGCGAGCCCGAGGCCGTCACCCCGCCGCCTGTCCCGCCGGAAAACGACGCTGTCGTAACGCATTAACGGCGTCTGCTAAGTTTGAGGGAGGCTCCGGACGGCGTGACGGTCCGGGGCCTTTTTCATGCCATCTTCCGCTGATTCCCTGGGTTTTCCCGTTGGAGCGGGCCGCGACAGGCCATACAGTCGGGGTCTCGGAGCGAATCGCGCAAAGGAGCCGTCGCCGTGAACAAGAACGATCTCATCCATAAGTTGTCCGAACGCACCTCCATGGACAAGAACATGGCGGCCAGGGCGGTGGACAGTGTGTTCGACCTGATCACCGAATCCCTCAAGACGGGCGATGAGGTGCGGTTGACCGGGTTCGGCGTGTTCGTCGTGGCACAGCGGGCCGGCGGCAAGGGCCGCAATCCCCAGACCGGCGAGGAGATCACGATCAAGCCCTCCAAGCAGCCCCGCTTCCGCCCGGGCAAGCAGCTCAAGGATTCCCTGAACGCGTAGGGCGCTCTCGCGCGTCGCACGCCGGCTGTCGTCCGCGGCGGACGCGCTGCGTTCGATACCGGACGCGGCACGCATCAGGTTCGACGGGCCTTGGCGCCCGCTTGTGCATCGCCTGGCCGGGGCGACGGCCAAAGCGTGTTCGCTCAAGTCGCGTGGAACAGCGCGCTGACCGATTCGCCGTCATGGATGCGGCGGATCGCTTCGGCCAACGGCTTGGCGATCGACAGAATGGTCAGTTTGGGCGCGCGCTTCTCCGGCGCGATCGGCACCGAATTGGTGCAGACGATCTCCAGCACGTCGGGCTGTTCGCTCAGGCGTCCTGCGGCGCCGTCCGCGAACAGGCCGTGGGTGCAGGCGATGCGGATGCTGCGCGCCTTGTGCGCGCGCAGGTGGCGCAGGAGTTCGAGGGTGGTCGAGCCCTTGGCGATCTCGTCGTCCAGGACGATGACGTCCTTGTCGGCGACGTCGCCGATGATCGAGCTGATCACCACCTTGTCGTCGGCGAAGCGCTGCTTGGCCGCGGCGGCGACGCCGATCCCCAGCAGGCGCGCAAAAGCCGCCGTCTCCTTGGCGTTTCCGAGGTCGGGCGACACCGCCACGGCGTTGGAAAGGTCGTAGTGGCGGAAATGTCCGGCGAGCTCGTTCAGCGCATGCAGATGGTCCACCGGAATGGAGAAGAAGCCGTGGACCTGGGGCGAATGCAGCGTCATGGCGAGCACCCGATTGGCGCCGGCGGTCACGATCAGGTCCGCCACCAGCCGCGCGCCGATCGAGATGCGCGGCGCGTCCTTCTTGTCCGAGCGGGCATAGGCGTAGTGCGGCATGACCAGCGTGATGCGCGAGGCCGAGGCGCCCCGCGCCGCGTCCAGCATCAGGAGAGCCTCGACCAGGTGCTCCTGCACCGGCGTCACCAGCGGCTGGATGATGAACACGTCGCGCTCGCGGCAATTGGCCTGAAGCTGCACTTCGAGGCAGTCATTGGCGAAGCGCGAGGATTTTGAGGGCTGCAGCGGCACGCCGAGGGCGTCGCAGATTTCCTGCGCCAACCGGGGGTGCGCGCTGCCGCTGAAGACGGTGATTTCCTTCATGGCCGCTCCCGTGCCGCTGAGGCCCTGTCTTATCGAAGGATTCCCGGCGGCGCGACATGCGGCCCAGCGCCGCCGCGCCTAACCGTCGATCAGATAGAACAGGTCCTCGACGCGAAGCTCCAATGTCTGTGCGAGTGCCAGCGCGAGGGTGGTCGAGGGCACGAAGACGCCGTTCTCGACCGTGTTGATGGTCTTGCGCGAAACGCCGATCTGCGCCGCAAGATCGGCCTGGGTCAGGTTGCGCGACGACCGCGCCTCCCTCAATCGGTTCCCCAGCCTTCGTTCAGTCATCGCCGGAGGCGCGGCTCTCGGCGATGAGCAGATAGACGGCCGGCACGACGACGCCGACGAGGAGCGCGAGGGGCAGGGCGACCGCCGCAAGGTCGGCGCGGTACAGGCAAAGCAGGTAGCTCGCGCAGACGCCGCCAATCGCAAGCAGATAGCCGAGCTGCACCGCCCGCCCCCGCAGCAGCCGTGCCAGTTCGTCGTTGGCCGCGATGCGATAGCGGCGTTGAACGAAGCCCACTCCGAAAGTGATCGCCGCGGCCATGGCGACGGCGATCAGCGCGAACTCGATGGAATAGGCGATGTCGATCGCTCCGCCGTGATGCAGCGGGTGGAAAATCGCCATGCCGCCGACGGCCGATGTGACGATGGTGATCGCCAGCAGGATCCGGTGCTGCCGCGACTGGAATTCGTCGATGCGGGCGGCCGCGGTCCGGGTGTCGCCGCTGCGACGCCTGGTCTTCCAGAACACCAGGACGGCCGTGCCGACCAGAACGCCGGTGACGACCCCGAAGATGAAGTCCGTCATGTCCTCGGACAGGCCGAGAAAGCGAAACCAGCCTTGCGCGTTCCCCACCGCCAGCAGGGCAATGGCGCAACCGCACAGAACGGCAAAAAATCCGGCCCGACGCAGGGATGCGTTCTCCTTGCCGCTGTCGGGGTCGAGGGTATTATGGTCGGCATTGGCCATGGCTGGCACCTCGGAACGTGTCCGCGCTTTGTAACCTATAGGTTACACGCCCGCAAGGCCCTTGTCCCGCCGCCGCGAACAATCTGGTGGGCGGTGACGGGCTCGAACCGCCGACCCTATCGGTGTAAACGATATGCTCTACCAACTGAGCTAACCGCCCATAAGACGGCGCTTATAAAGCAGCGCGACCGGGCGGCGCCAGCAAGCTTTTGCCGGGCTCGGCGGGCGTGCCATTGTCGGCGCGTTTCCACGCGGGGAAGTCATGCGTCTCGTTTCGATTCTGGCTGCCGTTTCGGCAGCCTTGCTGCTGGGCCTGTCCGCTTCGGCGCAGGACATGGACGATGCGCCGCCCGTCGCGCCGGCGCCGTCTGGCGATGCGAAATTCATCGCCTATTCGCAACCCGTCATCGCCTTTACCCATTTCGAAATCGTCGATGGCACCGGCGGGCCGGCGAAGTACGACCAGACGCTCCTGGTGAAGGACGGCCGCATCGCGGCGCTGGGCCCGGCGGCGCGCATTCGCATGCCCAAAGGCGCCGCGGTGATCGACGGCCGCGGCAAGACGCTGCTTCCCGGCTTCGTGATGATGCATGAGCATTTGTTCTACGCCATGGGCCAGGGCAATTATTCGGGGCTGCTTTACACCTTCCCGCGCCTCTATCTCGCCGGCGGAACCACGACGGCACGCACCGGCGGATCGATCTCCCCCTATGGCGACATCGATCTGAAGCTCGCCATCGACAAGGGCGACGCCATCGGCCCCGATTTGGACGTCACCGGCCCCTATCTCGACGGCCCGCTGCCGATCCTGACGCTGCACGCGCTGAGCGGTCCGGACGATGCGACCAGGACGGTGAACTATTGGGCGGACGAGGGTGCGACTTCGTTCAAGGCCTACATCACGATCACCCGCGCCGAACTCAAGGCCGCGATCGACGCCGCGCACGCCCGCGGTTTCAAGATCACCGGGCACCTCTGCTCGGTGACCTATCGCGAAGCCGCCGAACTCGGCATCGACAATCTCGAACACGGCTTCGCCGTGATGACCGATTTCTACAAAGGCAAGCAGCCGGACGTCTGTCCGGCGGGTTCGCAGCAGGCCATCGCCGATGTCGATGAGAACAGCCCGCAGGTCAAGTCGCTGATCGATTTGCTCGTGCAGAAGCATGTCGCGCTGACCTCGACGCTCACGGTGATGGAGACGTTCACCCCCGGCCGTCCCAAGGCGCCCGAGCGCGCGCTTGAGATGCTCATCCCCGAACTGCGCCAGCAATACGAAGAAGCCTGGTCCGGGACCGCGACCAATCCGCGGGACAAACCTTTCTTGACGATCTTTCCCAAGCTGATGAAGCTCGAGAAGATGTTCGTCGATGCCGGCGGCACGCTGCTGGCCGGCACCGATCCCACCGGCTTCGGCGGCGTCGTGCCGGGCTTTTCCGGCAAGCGCGAGGTCGAACTTCTGGTCGAGGCCGGCTTTGCGTTCCCGCAGGCGCTCAAGATCGCGACGCTCAATGGCGCGCATTTTCTCGGCCGCGACGGCGATGTCGGATCGCTGGGCGTGGGCAAGCGCGCCGATCTGAGCGTGGTCGAGGGCGACCCGATGCGCGATGCCGCCGCCATCGACCGCATGCCGCTGGTGTTCAAGAAGGGCATTGGGTATTCGAGCGACGCCATATTCGATGCGATGAAGGGCAAGAGCGGCCTCTACTGATGAACCTTTCGCAATGTGACGACGCCTTGCGACACATCGGTGGTCGCGGCACCCGCCTGCCTGCTCTAGGTTGACGGGATGAGAAAAGCCCTCGTTCTGGTCGCGCTGGCGCTCGCCGTCGCCGCCTGCAGCTCGACTCCGCCGCGTCCCGGCCGCTGGAATCCGAACGGCCCGTCGCGCGACGAGAACTGGCATTCGCCGGCCGCCGGTCTGCTGCGCTACGATGCCAATCGTGACGGCATCCTGACGCGCGCCGAACTCGTTGCCGGCCTGCATGCCGAGTTCGACGCCTACGACGTCAATCGCGGCAATTGTCTGGGCCCCGACCAGGTGCGCGCCATCAACCTGGTGCGGGTCCAGCAGGACGCGTCGCAGGCCACGCCGCTGGTCGATTGGAACCAGGACGGCTGCATCGACTTCAGCGAATTTTCCGGCGCGGCCCTCTCCCTGTTCGACACGATCGACGCCGATGGCGACGGCCGGCTGACCGCGCAGGAGCTCAATCCGTCGGCGCGGGCACCGGGCCAGGCCGGACAAGGCGAGCCGGGGCAAGGCCGGGGCCGTGGTCGTCATCGCGGCGGCGGCGAGGGTGGCGGCGAGCCGCCCGGCCAGTAACCCTGTTGCGGGGCCGGCTTGACGTCGCATCCGTCGCAATGCCGAAGTTCGCCTTATGGGGGGACGCCAAGCCTGTGCTTTGGCCTGCATGGTCGTGTTGACGGCGTGCGCCGGCACGCCGCGCGTGTCGCATTGGTCGTCCTATACGACCGCTCCGCGGGCCGTGAACCTGATTTCGGCCAAGGCGACCCTGGCGAGCTTCGACAGCGACGGCGACGGGAAAGTGACGCGCCGCGAGCTCGAAGCGGGCCTGCGCCAGCGCTTCTGGCAGGCCGATGCGAACCGCGACAACCGGCTCGATCCCGACGAAGTGGCGGCGGCCAATCAGCGCATGATCGACCTCAGTCATTCCGATGCGATTCCGCTGATCGACTGGAACCACGACGGCACTGTGGATTTCGACGAATTCGCCTCCGGGCTGCGCTCGCTGTTCGACGATCTCGATGCGAATGGTGACGACCAGGTCACCGCCGACGAATTCCGCCACGCGCCGGATTGAAACGCGGGTTTCGCAAGAATTCGGCGCCTCTGCTTGACAGCGACGGAGCCTTGACCCTACACCGACCCCCTTTCGCGCACAGGGCTCGCCGAGCCTCGACGCGGGGGCGTAGCTCAGTTGGTTAGAGTGTCGGCCTGTCACGCCGAAGGTCGCGGGTTCGAGCCCCGTCGCTCCCGCCATTTTCCACCGGCCGATCGGTGGAAAATGGCTGTCCGTCGCAGCCAGGCACAAGAGGCGTCCTGCCGGGCTCCCCCTGCCGGCCTCCCCTGTCGGCCGCGAAAATCACACTCTGGGCTCAGTTGCGACTCGCTCGCAAAACCCGCGAAAAATCTGGTTTTTTCGCGGCGAATCTTGGTCTACACCCGCGTTGCTCGCGGCTGCCCGCTTCTTATACTGCACCCGCGAAATAAGGGGCTCTGCCTTCGTTGGTGCGTCGCGCCGGGGGCGGAATAAAGGATCGGGAATGGAAAAGCAGCTTCTCGAATATCTGCCGATCCTGCTCTTCATCGGGATCGCCGGGGTGATCGCCACGGCCCTGGTCGTCGCCCCGCTCGTCCTCGGACCCCACAAGCCGGATCCGGAAAAGCTCTCCGCCTATGAATGCGGCTTCAACGCCTTCGGCGATGCGCGCATGAAGTTCGACGTGCGCTTCTATCTCGTCTCCATCCTGTTCATCATCTTCGACCTTGAGGTCGCCTTCCTGTTTCCCTGGGCGATCACGCTCGGCGCCACCGGCGCCTTTGCCTTCTGGTCGATGGTGACCTTCCTTGGCGTTCTGACGGTCGGCTTCATCTACGAATGGAAGAAGGGAGCGCTCGAATGGGAGTGATCCCAGCCGGACAAGCCGGACGCTCCACGGTTGAGGGCGCGCGCGCCGTCAGCAACGACGACGCCTATTTCAAGGCGATGCAGCAGGAGATGGCGGACAAGGGTTTCCTGGTGACCTCGGCCGAGTCGCTGGTGAACTGGGCGCGCACCGGCTCTCTGATGTGGATGACATTCGGCCTGGCCTGCTGCGCCGTCGAGATGATGCAGGCGAACATGCCGCGCTACGATCTGGAGCGCTTCGGGGCCGCGCCGCGCGGCTCGCCGCGCCAGTCCGACGTGATGATCGTCGCCGGCACGCTGACCAACAAGATGGCGCCGGCGCTGCGCAAGGTCTACGACCAGATGGCCGAGCCGCGCTATGTCATCTCGATGGGCTCCTGCGCCAATGGCGGCGGCTATTACCACTATTCCTACGCCGTCGTGCGCGGCTGCGACCGCATCGTTCCGGTCGATATCTATGTGCCCGGCTGCCCGCCGACCGCCGAGGCGCTGATCTATGGCATCATGCTGCTGCAGCGGAAGATCCGCCGCACCGGAACGATCGAGCGATAGATGGGCGATCTCGCAACCCTTGCCGCCCATCTGGTCGAGGCGCTGCCCGGCGCGACCCTGGCCCAGCATCTGGCCGTCGGCGAATTGTCGGTCGATGTCGTGCCCGGCGAGATCGTGCGCGTGATGGCGTTTCTGCGCGACGATCCCAAATGCGAATTCAAGATATTGGTCGATCTGTGCGGCGTCGATTGGCCCGAACGTGCCAAGCGCTTCGACGTCGTCTATCACCTCCTGTCGCTGACCCGGAACGCGCGCCTGCGCGTGCATGTCCACGTCGCGGAAGACGAGGCGGTGCCCAGCATCGTCGGCGTCTATCCCGCCGCCAACTGGTTCGAGCGCGAGACCTTCGACATGTACGGCATCGCCTTTGCCGACCATCCCGACATGCGCCGCATCCTCACCGATTACGGCTTTTCCGGCCATCCGCTGCGCAAGGACTTCCCGCTCACCGGCTATGTCGAGGTGCGCTATGACGACGAGCTCAAGCGCGTCGTCTATCAGCCGGTGCAGCTCGTGCAGGAATTCCGCGACTTCGATTTCATGAGCCCGTGGGAAGGCGCCCCGCACATCCTGCCCGACGGCACGCGGTCCACGTCCGGCAATCCGGGGAAGAAGGCATGAGCGCGGCTCCCGACATCAAGAAGGACACCGGCGCCGAAGACGCCCAGATCACGCTCAATTTCGGGCCGCAGCATCCGGCCGCCCATGGCGTGCTGCGTCTGGTGCTCGACCTCGACGGGGAAATCGTCACCCGCGTCGATCCGCATATCGGCCTGCTGCATCGCGGCACCGAGAAGCTGATCGAGCACAAGACCTATCTGCAGAACATCGGCTATTTCGACCGGCTCGATTATGCCGCGCCGATGAACCAGGAGCACGCCTTCGTGCTCGCGATAGAGAAGCTGCTCGGCCTCGACGTGCCCAAGCGCGGCCAGTACATCCGCGTGCTGTATTCCGAGATCGGCCGCCTGATGAACCACATCCTCAATGTGACGTTCCAGGCGCTGGATGTCGGCGCGCTGACGCCGCCGCTCTGGGGGATGGAAGCGCGCGAGACGATGCTGTCGTTCTACGAGCGCGCCTCGGGAAGCCGCATGCACGCCAAGTATTTCCGCCCAGGCGGCGTGCACCAGGATCTGCCGCCCGGCCTTCTCGACGACATCCACAAATTCTGCGGCGGCTATCTGAAGCTGCTCGACGACATCGACAGCCTGCTGATCGAGAACCGCATCTTCAAGCAGCGCAATGTCGATATCGGCGTGATCACCAGGGCCGATGCGGAGATGTGGGGCTTCTCCGGCGCGATGCTGCGCTCCGCCGGCGTCGCCTGGGACCTGCGCCGCGCCCAGCCCTATGAGTGCTACAACGAACTGGATTTCCAGATTCCGATCGGCCGCAACGGCGATTGCTACGACCGTTACGTCATGCGCATGGAAGAGATGCGCCAATCGGTCAAGATCATGAAGCAATGCATCGAGAAGATGCCGTCGGGGCCGGTCTCCTCCGCCGACAACAAGGTCGTGCCGCCCAAGCGCGCCGAGATGAAATCGTCGATGGAAGCGCTGATCCATCACTTCAAGCTCTACACCGAAGGCTTTCATGTGCCGCAGGGCGAGGCCTATGCCGCGGTCGAGGCGCCCAAGGGCGAGTTCGGCGTCTATCTGGTGTCGGACGGCTCCAACAAGCCCTATCGCTGCAAGATCCGCGCACCGTCCTTCGTGCACCTGCAGGCCATGGACTACATGAACAAGGGCCACATGCTCGCCGACGTCTCCGCCGTTCTCGGCTCGCTCGACATCGTGTTCGGCGAGGTCGATCGATGAGCCTTCGCCGTCTCGCCCCACCCGAGCTTCAGCCCGCCGGTTTCGCGTTCAATCTCGAGAACATGGCGCGCGTGGAGAAGGAGATCGCGAAATATCCGCCCGGCCGCCAGGCCTCGGCGGTGATCTCGGCGCTCTGGATCGGCCAGGAGCAGGAAGGCTGGGTCACCCATCCGATGATCGAGGCCATCGGCCGGCGCCTCGACATGCCGTTCATCCGCGTGCTGGAGGTCGCGACCTTCTACACCATGTTCAACCTCGCCCCGGTCGGCAAGTTCCACCTCCAGGTCTGCACCACGCCGCCCTGCACGCTGCGCGGCTCCGACGAGGTGATGGCCGTCTGCAAGAAGCTGATCGGTCCGGCGCAGATGACGCCGACGGCCGACGGCATGCTGTCCTGGACCGAAGTCGAATGCCTCGGTGCCTGCACCAACGCGCCGGTGTTCCAGGTCTACAAGGATTTCTACGAAGACCTGACGGCCGAGACGACCGCGAAGCTGATCGAGGCTTTCCGCCGCGGCGAGCAGCCCAAGCCCGGCCCGCAGGCCGGCCGCATCGGCTCCGAGCCCGAAGGCGGCGCCACGACGCTCACGGATCCCGCGCTTTACGCGAAGAAGCCGGAAACCGCCTCGTGACCGCTGCGCCGCAGACCCTTGCATCCTGGTTCGACGCGAACGGCCGCCGCGGCCCGAGCTTCGACATGATCAGGCTGTTCGCGGCGTTCACGGTGATGGTCTCGCACAGCTTCTCGATCACCGGCTCGCCCTTCGGCGCCTGGACGTTCATCACGCAACAGGGATCGCCGGGCACCCTGGCGGTCGCGGTGTTTTTCGTGCTGAGCGGCTATGTCATCGCCGAGAGTTTGCGGCGCGATCCCAGGCCCGGCGCGTTCCTGCGCAAGCGCGCCCTGCGCATCTATCCGGCATTGACCGTCGTCGTGCTTTGTACCGTGTTCGTGTACGGCCCGTTGATGACCGATTTGTCCCTGTCCCAATATTTTTCCAGTCGCGGAACCGCCATCTACCTCCTGAGCGTGGTCTTTCCGATGAAGGAGAAATTGCCCGGCGTGTTCGATCACACGGCGAACTACTTCGTGAATGCGAGCCTGTGGACGCTTCGCTATGAAATCATCTGCTACGTTGTCGTCGGCCTGCTGGGCGCCGCCATGCTGGCCCGCCGCTGGGCCGTCCTGGCGGTCGCGATAGCCTTGACGGCTCTGACCGGCGTGCTCTTGTACGGCCGCGTCCATGCCGGCTTCGCCGCCGAACAGATCATCCGTGGCCTGCCGCTGATCACGTCGTTCCTGGGCGGAATGAGCGTCGCCCTGTTCGCCGACCGCCTGCCGGTGAACGCCGCTGCGGTTGCCGTCGCCGCCGTCCTTGTCGGTGTTTCGCTGAAGGGAGGCTTCTTTGTCGTGTTTCCGTTTGCGGGCGCGTATCTGATCGCGGTGCTGGGAAATTCCAGCCGGCTGGCATTTCCGCGGTTCCGGCGGGGCATTTTTGCAGGCGACTTCTCTTATGGCGTCTACATCTTCGCCTATCCGATCCAGCAGGCGGTCTTTCGGGTCGTGGGAAGCGGCTGCAGTTGGTGGGTGGACTTTCTGCTGTCCGTCCCGATTGTGTTTGGTTTGGCCGTGCTGTCGTGGCATTTCATCGAGAAACCCTTCCTGCGCCTGAAATCTGCGGGATTTGCCTATTCGCAAAAGGTC
>DASWOE010000072.1:0-7828 GCA_036398875.1 Rhizomicrobium sp. | reverse complement strand
CATCTTGCTGGTCTCGACTGACGGGATCGGCACCGTCTTCCTTGTGGAGATTCCGTACCGCGAGTTGCTTTAGAATGATCCGACTGAGCGATGATCGGGGGACGCCATGAGGACCTTTCTGCTGACGCTGGCGGCAATTGCCGTGCTGCTCGTTGTCGCCGTGGCCACGGTTTACGCCACGGGCACGATAGGCACGGTCGTCGCCGCGCTCTTCGGGCCGCATCATGGCTGGGACCTGAAATTCAAGGCGCATGCGCCCGATTATGCCGATCCAGGGTCCTGGGCGGCTCTGCCGGGCATGCCAGGACCGGCCTCCTACGTGCCCGCCGGGGTGGCGCCCACGCCGGCCGATCCGAAGGTGGATGTCTTCTTCATCCATCCGACCGGCTATTTGAACGGCGCCGACTGGAATTCGCCGCTCGATGCCGACAGCCAGACCGAAGAGAACACGCACTGGATGATGGCGAACCAGGCCAGCGTCTTCAACGGCTGCTGCGCCGTGTACGCGCCGCGCTATCGCGAGGGCTCGATCTTCCGCTATGTCGACGCCAAGCCGGAACTGTTCGAGAAGTCCGGCGCCTTCGCCTATGCCGATGTCGATCGCGCCTTCACCTATTTTCTCGCGCACTATTCCAAGGGCCGCCCCTTCATCATCGCCAGTCACAGCCAGGGCACCGAACACGGCTTCAATCTGATCCGGCGGCGGATCGACGGAACGCCGCTGGCGCAGCGCCTGGTCGCGGCCTATCTGATCGGCGGCGGCATCACCGACAAGCAAGTCGATGCGCTCGGGACCGTGCATGCCTGCGCCTCGCCGGCCGATCTGCACTGCGTCATCCACTGGGCGACCTATGGCGAAGGCCCCATGCCGGTGCGCACGGACACCAAGGACAAGCTGCTCTGCGTCAACCCGCTGACCTGGCTGCGCGACGGACCGCTCGCGCCGGCAAGCCTGAACAAGGGCGCGGTGCCGTCCAGCGGGCAGTTTCAAATCAATTTCTGGGGCAGCGACAAGCCGAGCGGCATGCAATTCCCGCCGCTCCAGGCACCGCTGAAGGCGCATACGTCGGCGGCCTGCCGCAACGGCTTTCTCTTCGCGCAGGATCAGGCGGGAACGCCGTTCGCCGCCCTCGCCATCGCCGGCAAGAACTATCACGGCCTCGACTATCCCCTCTTCGCGATGGATATTCGCGAGAATGCGCGGGCGCGCGTGACGGCCTTTCTCGCCCAGGCGCCCAGGAAACCCTAGAACGGAGGTTTGCCTCAATGGTCTGGAATTCCGCCACCTATCTTGCCTTCGCCGACGAGCGCACGCGGCCGGCCGCCGAGCTCCTGGCGCGCGTCCCCGATGCGGCGCCGGCGCGGGTCATCGATCTGGGCTGCGGCCCGGGCAATTCCACCGCGCTGCTGCGTGCCCGCTGGCCCGACGCCGCCGTCGCGGGGCTCGATTCCTCTCCCGACATGCTGGCGCGCGCGCAGGCGTCGGGCATCGCGGCCGAATGGATCGAGGCCGATCTCGCGCAATGGTCGCCGGCCGCGCCCTATGACGTGATCTTGTCGAACGCGACGTTCCAATGGCTGGAGCACCATCACACGCTGCTCCCGCGGCTGATGGGATTCGTCAAGGCCGGCGGCACCTTCGCTTTCCAGGTGCCGTGCAACATCGATGCGCCCAGTCACGCCTTGATGCGCGAGGTCGCTGCGGCCGGCCCATGGTCGGAAACGTTGAAGGCCGTGCGCGGGATCACCGTTCTGTCGGCGGCCGCCTATTACGACATCCTCAGCGCCCATGCCTTCGCCGTCGATCTGTGGGAGAGCGAGTATCTTCACGTCCTGAAGGGACCGGATGCGGTCTATCATTGGGTGAGCGGCACGGGCCTGCGTCCCTACGTTCAGGCGCTGGACGAAGACGCCCGCGAGAGCTTTGTCGCCGAATACAAGCGCCGCCTGAACCAGGTCTATCCGCGCCGTGCCGACGGCTCGACGCTGTTTCCCTTCCGGCGCCTGTTCGCGGTGGCACGGCGGTAGCGGCCGGACAGCCCTGCGTTGCTTGACCGCTGAAGCCATCCGGTCGTCAAATGCCACCTGGGGGAACTTCCATGTTCGGGCGCGTATTGATGGCGGCTGTTGCCGCGGCGGCCTGTCTTGCGGTTTTGGCCGCCAGCGACGCCCAGGTGGACATCCGGATCGGCGGGCACGACCGCAAGGACACCGGCGGTCATCCGCCGAAGGACTGCCAGGGGGCGTTCTGCCCGCGCATCGATGCCGGCGGCGTGCTCGACAAGCTGGTCACGCCGTCGCCGCAGACCACACCGACCAAGGTTTGCGTCGCCAAATTCAACGATGTGAACGGCAACGGCCACAAAGACTTCAGCGAGATCGGCCTGGCGAATTGGAATTTCACCATCGTCGGTCCGATCGGCTCGGTTCCGCTCACCACCGGGACCGGCGGCGCCTGCTTCACGTCGCAGTTTCCCGCCGGCTCATATACGGTCACCGAGACGGCGCAATCGGGATGGCTGCCGACCACGCCCGGCGGCCAGAGCCAGACGTTCACGCTCGTTCCGGGGAACGACGTCACCCTGATCTTCGGCAACCGTTACAGTCCTACGCAAATCCCCGGCGTCGTCTGCATCACCAAATACAACGACCTGAACGGCAACGGCGTGCGTGATTCCGGCGAGCCCGTTTTGCCTGGCTGGCTGTTCACGGTGAAGAATTCCGCCGGCGCCATCGTCGATTTCGGCACCACCAATGCGCAGGGCGTCTTCTGCACCACCCATCCGCTCTCGCCCGGATCGGCCAGCGTCGTGGAGACGCCGCAGAGCGGCTGGACCAGCACCGATCCCGGCGGCGCGCTGCCGACCAAGGCGGTGACCGTCGTCGCGGGACAAACCGTCTATGTCGCCTTCGGCAATCACGTGCCGACGCCCAAAGGGCAGATCTGCGTCACCAAATATAATGATCTGAATGCCAATGGCGTCTATGCGTCGGGCGAGCCGCTGCTGGCGGGATGGCAGTTCACCATCACCGGGCCTTCCGGTCCGATCACGCTGACGACGGGGGCCAACGGCGCCGCCTGCACGCCGATAAACCTCACGCTCGGGACCTATGTCGTGACCGAGGTGAGCCAAACGGGCTGGGTCAGCACGGCACCGGGCGGGACCTCGCCGCAGCGGACCGTCATGGTCCTGGCGGGCGCGAGCGCCAACAGCCAGATGTTCGGCAATGTCCACACCGTGCCGGGCCAGATCTGCATCGACAAATACCTGGACCAGAACCGCAACGGCCAGTTCGACAGCGGCGAGCCGGTCCTGTCCGGTTGGACCTTCACCGTGCGCGACTCCTCGGGCGCGGTGGTCGCGACCGGGGTGACCGATGCGCAGGGACGCTTCTGCACCGCGCCGGGCATTGCGCTGGGCACTTACGACGTCACGGAAACCCAGCAGCCCTGGTGGGTCAGCACCGATCCACAGGGACCGCCGATGGCATCGCCGCCCTGGCACAAGACGGTCACGGTGGGTGCAACCCATGTTGCGGAAGTGCGCTTCGGCAACATCAAATCGGGCCGGCTGTGCGTCTTCAAATACAACGACCTCAACGGCAACGGCCAGTTCGATCCGGGCGAGCCGCCGCTGTCGGGCTGGACCTTCCGCACCCGCTACACGTCCTGGGTCGCCGCGGCCGAAGACTCGATCACGACCGATGCGACCGGCACGGCCTGCATCGACCTGCCGCCCGGCCCCAACCAGCAGATCGACGAAAACCAGCAGCCCGGCTGGGGCAGCACCGACCCGGTCGGCATTCCGGTGGGCCAGGGCCATTTCTGGACCTACAAGGTCTACACCATCGTGCAGGGCCAGACGACGAATGTCAGCATCGGCAATCGTCTGGGCGGTCCGTTGTCGGGCAGCGTCTGCATCGTCAAATACAACGACGTCAACCACAACGGCCAGTTCGACCCCGGCGAGTGGAAGCTTGCCGGTTGGCACTTCACCGTGAAGACCGCGGCGGGGGCGGTGGTCGGTACGCTGGTGACGAGCAATGGCGCCCCGGCCTGCATGGATCTGCCGGCGGGGAGCTATATTGCGGTGGAGACGATGCAGTATGGCTGGCACAATTCGGATCCCGCCGGCGCCAACCCGCAAAAGGCCTTTGCGGTCGGTTCTGCGCAGCACGTCAATCTGGTCTTCGGCAACTTTCAGATCCCGCTGCCTTAGAGCTGTTTTGGAATGCGTTGAATCATCCCAAATATCGTCATGGCCCGGGCTTGTCCCGGCCATCTGCGAACACCCTTGCATTCGTTGCGATCATGGCTCTCCGACACAAGCGCCGGCGATGACGAAAGCGGGTCATTTCAAACCAAAATGGCGTTAGCCGGCGCTAATCGCCCAGCGCCACGCCCTCGCGCCTGGGATCGGCGCCGCCGACATAGCCGCCGGGCACGCGCTGGATGATGTGCAACCCGCTCTCCAGATCGTAGAGCACCACCGTGTGGCCCATGGCGGTGAGCGGCCCCTGCAAGGCTTCCAGCGACGTGCCCTTCTCCAGGATCGTCGGTCCGTTGGGATTGAGCGGATGGGGCAGGGCGGCGGCCTGCGCCGGCGTCAGATGCCCGTCGATTATGCCGATCAGCGATTGCGCGACATAGCCGATGATCGCCGGTCCGCCCGGCGAGCCCGTGGCGATGGCAAAATTGCCCTTGTCGTCGAACACGATGGTCGGCGACATCGCGCTCATCGGCCGCTTGCCGGGTCCGGGCGCATTGGCGACCGGCCTGCCGTCGCGCACCGGATCGAAGGAGAAATCGGTCAGCTCGTTGTTCAGGAAAAAGCCGTTCGCCATCGTCTCCGAGCCGAAGGCGAATTCGATCGTCGTCGTCATCGACACCACCTGGCCCCGATCGTCGATCACCGACAGATGCGACGTGCCGGGAAGCTGCTCGCTCTTCTGCGGGGCATAGTCGGCGCGCTTGTCGGGCGGCGTTCCCGCCTGCGCCAGTCCCATGTCCTTGGCCGGGTCGATCAGCGCCGAGCGCTGCGCGAGATAGCCGCGATCGAGCAGGCCGCGCAGCGGCACGTTGACGATGTCGGGGTCGCCCAGATACATCGCGCGATCGGCGAAGGCGAGGCGGCTCGCCTGGGTGAAGAGATGCACCTCGCTCAGCGAATCCGGCGCCAGGTCGCTTTGCGGAAACCGCTCCAGCATGCCGAGAATCTGCAGTACCGCGACGCCGCCCGAGCTTGGCGGGCCCATCGAGCACAGCCGATAGGTCCGATAGGTGCCGCACACCGCCGGCCGCTCGACGGCGCGATAGGCGGCGAGGTCCTTGAGCGTCATGCCGCCGGGATTGATCGGCGCGTGCTGAACCGCATCGACGATGGTCTTGGCGATTCTGCCGCTGTAGAACGCCTTCGCCCCGCCTTTCGCGATCAGCTTCAGCGTCCGGGCGAGCCGCGGATTCTTGAGGATCTCGCCCTCGGCCACCGGCGTGTTGTCGGCGCGGTAGAAATAGCGCTTGAAGTCGGGCATGCGCGCCATTTGCGGGAACTGGCGCAGCTCGGCGGCGAGCTTGCGGCTCACCGGAAAGCCGCGCTCGGCAAGCTTGATCGCGGGTCCGAACAATTTGGCCCAGGCTAAGCGACCATATTTCTTGTGCACCATGTCCAGCATTGCCACGATGCCCGGCACGCCGGTCGAAAGCCCGCCGGGGATCGCGTCGAAATGCGGCCTGGGCTTGCCGTTCGCGTCGAGGAACATGCCCGGCGTCGCCGAGGCCGGCGCTGTCTCGCGGCCGTCGAAGCTCAGGACTTTCCCGGCCTTCGGATCGTAGAGCATCAGGAAAGCGCCGCCGCCGATGCCGGACGATTCCGGCTCGACCAGCGTCAGCACCAGCTGCGTCGCGATCGCGGCATCGACCGCCGAGCCGCCCTGGCGCAGCATCTGCCGCCCCGCTTCGGCGGCGAGTGGATTGGCGGCGGCGATCATGTGATGCCTGGCGATGGGCGTGTTGGCGGCGGCCGCCGGCACGGCCAGCGCTCCCATGCAACAGACGGCGTAAACCCACCGTCGTACCGAACTCATCGATCGTCCTCGCTCTTTCCGCGTCATGCGCCAAACGATAGCCTTGCGCGCATGGTACGCCCAGGCGCGCGCAATCTCATAACCGATGTGGCGGGTCTGCGCGTGGGGAATGCGCAGGACGCGCGCGCCGTCACCGGCACCACCGTGGTCACCGCCGACCGCCCCTTCGCCGCCGTCATCGACATTCGCGGCGGGGCGCCCGGAACCCGCGAGACCGATGCGCTCGATCCGATGGGTTTGGCCGGCGCGGCCGACGCCATCGTGCTGTCCGGCGGGTCGGTCTATGGGCTCGACGCCGCCTCGGGCGTGGTCGCGGCCTTGCGGCTGGCGGGCCGCGGATTCCGCCTGGCGCCGGAGGCGCCGCCGGCGCCGATCGTGCCGGCCGCGATCCTGTTCGACCTCGCCAATGGCGGCGACAAGGACTGGGGCAGCGAAGCGCCCTATCGCATGTTGGGCGCCGCCGCGTTGGACGATGTGCGCGAAGTCTTTCCGCTCGGCAATGTTGGCGCGGGTCTTGGGGCGCGGGCCGGCGCCTACAAGGGCGGGTTGGGCAGCGCCTCGTCGCTGACCGATGACGGTTTCACCGTCGGAGCGCTGGTGGCGGTGAACGCCCTGGGCTCGCCCCTCATGCCTGGCAGCGATGTGTTCTGGTCATGGCCGTTCGAGCAGGCCGGAGAATTCGGCGGCCGGCGGCCGTCCGGCGCGACCGAAGGCGATCTCGATCTGCCGGCGGACATGAAGGGCCCGCTGCGTGCCGGAACCAACACCACCATTGCCGTCGTCGCGGTCGATGCCGATGTCAGCCGGGTCGAACTCAAGCGCATTGCGGTGATGGCGAGCGACGGCGTCGCGCGCGCCTTGCGGCCGGCCCATACGCCCTTCGACGGCGACCTGGTCTTCGCGCTGTCGATCGCCGGCCGCCCGGTTCCGGAGCCGCGATCGCGGCATCTGATGCGGCTGGGCAGCATCGCGGCGGACACGCTGGCGCGCGCCATCGCGCGCGGCGTCTATGAAGCGGCATCGCTGGGGCCGATGCGATCCTATCGGGACCTGTTCCAGGGAGAATGAGATGGACAAAGAGCAAGCTTTCGCCTTTCCCCGCCGCACCTTCGTGACCACGCTGGTGGCCGGCTTTGCACTCGCCGCCGGGCCGGTCCGGGCCGACGCGATCGTCACCGATGCCAGCGGCCTCGATGCCGGTGAGGTCTCGATCCCCGTCGCCGACGGCACGATCCCGGCCTATCGGGCGCGCCCGGCGAACCGGGCGCATGCGGCAGTAGTGTTGGTCGTGCATGAGATTTTCGGCGTGCACGAGCACATCCGCGATCTCTGCCGCCGTTTGGCCCACCGCGGCTACTACGCCATCGCGCCGTCGCTCTATGCCCGCCAGGGCGATCCCGGCAAATACGACATGCCGCATGTGATGGACCTGATGAAGGACGTCGTCGCCAAGGTGCCGGATGCGCAGGTCATGACCGATCTCGATTCCACCGTCGTCTTTGCCAAGGCCGAAGGCGCCGATACGGCGAAGCTTGCGATCACAGGGTTCTGCTGGGGCGGCCGGGTGGTCTGGCTTTACGCCGCGCACAATCCGGCGGTGAAGGCCGGCGCCGCCTGGTACGGGCCGCTGGCCGGTGCCGATGGCGATCTGCGGCCGCACACCGCGATCGAACTGGCCGGCGCGGTGAAGGCTCCGGTCCTTGGCCTCTATGCCGGTCTCGACCAGAACATCACGGCGCAGAAC
>DASWOE010000071.1:0-7527 GCA_036398875.1 Rhizomicrobium sp. | reverse complement strand
GATCTGCGGCACGCGTTTTCGGCCATCATGAACGAACAGATTCCCGATCGGCTGCTGCTCGCGGTGCGGCAGGCGCCGCTCGGGGCGCCGGCGCGCCTGCGCGATCTGGCGGCGGGTCTGGGGGCGATTCTGTCGTGGCGCATGGCCGCACCGGTGGGCGCCGCGCTGGCACTCGGTCTGGTGCTGGGGGTCGCGCTCGATCAGCCCTTTGTGACGCGACCCTTGGTGGGAACCGCGGCGGACGGGCAAATCCTGGCCTCCGGGGCGCTCGCGACGGCGCTCGACGATCGCCTGGTGGCGGACGAAGCCCAGGCGGGACCGATTCAGATCGACTTGAGTTTCCGCAGCAAGGCCGGACAGGATTGCCGCGTCTTCACGTTGTCCGGGAAGTCCGCAACCTCGAGCGGGATCGCTTGCCGTTCGGATCGCGGCTGGGCCGTCGCGTCCCTGGCGAACGAGGCGCGGGCCGGCGTTCCGCGCACGCCCTACCAGATGGCGGGCGCCCAGATGTCCGATACCGTCCGTCGCGCCGTCGATGCGATGATCGCCGGCGAACCTTTCGATGGCGCGGCCGAACGCGCGGCGCGCCAGCGCGGTTGGCGCGAAGGTCCCCGGCGCTAAAAAAAGAGCGTGACGCCGGAAGAAAGCTTGCCGGCCGTCGTTGTCACCCCGAAAGCAGCGCGCGAGGCGCGCCTGCGATAACCAGGAGGTGACTTATGAAATCCACTCTTCGCAACGGCGCGTCTTTTCTGTTGCTGTGCGGCGCGTTCGCGCTGGCGACACCGGCCTCGGCCGGATTGCTGGGCGGTGGAATGGGCGGCGGACTCGGCGGCGGCATCGGCGGGATCGGCGGAAATCTCGGGGGCGGATTGGGCGGCGCGGTCATGCAGCCCGACTTGCCGCGGCCGACGCCTTCCGTGCACGGCCACGCGCATGGCAACGCCGCGACCGACACCTCCGCCGTGACCGACACGGCGCAATCCCGTGTCGGGCGCGCGCAGGACACCGCCAACGGGACGGCGATGTATGGCGAGCACCGGGCCAATGGCGTCCTCGGAACCGCCGGCTCGCTCGCCGGCGGCAGTCATAATGTCTCGGGCGGCGGCTCGGCGTCCGCCGGCGCCGGACCGGTCAGCGCGGGCGGCAGCGGCTCGGCGAATGCCGGTGCCGATAGTTCCGGATTGACGCGCACCGCGACGGGCGCGGCGGGCCGTGCGGCCTCGACCGCCAATGGCGCGGCCTGGACCGCCGAGTCGCGCGCCGACGGCGCGCTTTCGACCGCAGGCGGTCTGGCCGATTCGGTCTCACCCGACGCTTCGGTCAGTGCCGATGCCGGCGGCGGCGCCAATGCCGCGCCGTCTTCCAACGGCAATATGACTGCGCGCCAGAGCCATTCCGGCGGCAGGCGGACGCTCGCGCAATAGGCGCGTCATGCCGCGGCAGGCACGAAGGGAGAGGCCCAGCGCCTCTCCCTTTCGCGCGTGCCGTCAATGGGGTGCGCGCCGGCCGGCGGGGCGCGGATCGCTTGCCCGCAGCGGCAGATCGTCGGACATGCAATTCTTGGCGATGAAATTCAGATGCGTCGGCATGGAATCGGCGCAGCGCCGCACCACGGAGCGGATGTCGTCCAGATTGGCCACGATCTTCTGCGGCGCGATGCCGTCCACGAGGGGATCGTAGCCGCGCGGCACGATGTTCTGCCCGATCATGACGTACAGCCAGCTCTGTATCGGGAAGAGCTCGGTGTCCTCGCGCAGGATACGGCCATGGCTTTTGAACAGATCGATCTTCTCCTGCAGGCTGTCGGTCAGGGGTATGTTGCGGCAATGCTCCCAGAACGCGCCCTCGCGTTCGGTGTGCGTGTAGTGCAGCAGGAGAAAATCGCGCACGCGCCCGAACTCGAATTCGGAGATCTTGTTGTAGCGGTCGATGTCGGTCTGCTCGAACGTCCGGTCGGGGAAGAACTTCATGAGCATGGCGATGCCGCGATGGATCAGGTGGATGCTGGTCGATTCGAGAGGCTCGAGAAATCCCGACGACAGTCCCAGCGCGACGCAGTTCTTGTTCCACGCCTTCCTGCGGCGTCCGGTGGTGAAACGCAGTTGCATGGGATCGGCAAGCGGCTTTCCCTCCAGGTTGGCGAGCAGGGTGTCGGCGGCTTCGTCGCTGCCGACGAAACCGCTGCAATAGACGTGTCCGTTGCCGACCCGGTGCTGCAACGGGATGCGCCATTGCCATCCCGCTTTCTGCGCCGTCGCAAGCGTATAGGAGGGCGGCGGCCCGGCGATTTCGCTGGGCGCCACCCAAGCGCGGTCGCAGGGCAGCCAATGGGTCCAATCCTCATAGCCGGTCTTCAGCACCTGTTCGATCAAAAGGCCGCGAAATCCGCTGCAATCCAGGAACAGGTCGCCCGCGATCGTCTCGCCGCTTTCCAGGGTGACCGAGGCGATGAACCCGTCCTGCGGCCGGACCGTGACGTGCTGGACCTTGCCCTCGGTGCGCACGACGCCGCGGCCTTCCGAAAACGCGCGCAGATAGCGTGCGAATAGCGACGCGTCGAAATGCAGCGCATAGGTGATCTTGTTCAGCGGCGTGTTGGGCGCGTGGACCGGCCGCATGAACTTGCCCTGCGCCGCGGCGACCGCCTGGATGGAATGGTCCTCCAGCCGCGCCGCCTTGCCTTCGAGGAACATCTTCAGCCAATAGGCCGGAAACGAAACGGGTCCCATGCCGAAGCCGGTCGGCCCGAACGGGTGGAAATAATAGTCGCCCGGCCGCGTCCAGTCGCGAAAGGCGATGCCGAGCTTGAAGGTCGCCTTGGTCTGGCGAATGACGTCGTTCTCGTCCATCCCCAGTACACGGATGAAATCCATGATCGGCGGAATGGTGGCTTCGCCGACGCCGACGGTGCCGATCTCCTCGGATTCGACCAGCTGGATCCGGACGTTCATGTTCTCCAGGAACTTGGCCAGGCTCGCCGCCGCCATCCAGCCGGCCGTGCCGCCGCCCACGATCACGACGCTGCGGATTGCTTTGTCCGACATGGACGACTCTCCCCAAGCCCGGTTCACCGCTCGCATCGGTCGCGGCGCGGTCGCCAAAGATTAGAATTGCAATATTCCCGTCACCAAGGCTATACACAGAAGCGCACGCGCGCTCGAGGGCCGCGGCGCAAATCCGAAAATAAACCGTGGACCTGTGCATGCGCACGATGCGCTCGCGTTGGTTTGCGACTTGGTGAGCGCGGTGGGGCGGCGCTGATCGAGGTCTTGGCGCACGACCGTCCCGAACACGGTGCCGGGAAGGCCGACGATGGGATTGTTCATGTTTGCCGCGCGGCGCAACGCGCTGGTCTTCTGGATCGGCTGCGTCGCCGTCACCGCGGGCGTCCTGCTGCATCTGCCGATGTTCCTGATGGCGAAGGACATGGGCTATGTCCTGGCGGGCATGCCGATGGATGCGGGGATGCTCTGGGGCATGGCGTTCATCGTCGGCGGCATCGGCCTGGCGGCCTATGGCCTCGTACCCAAAGAGGCGAGCGCGCACGCGCTCCTGCCCCATCAGAAGATCATGGCGCCGGAAGATGCGCCGCTCACCTTGGCGCATTGGCTTGCGGCGGTCGCGCTCGCCATGGCGCTCATCATCGACATCATGAAGCCCGCCAGCCTGGGTCTGGTCACGCCGGGCATGCGGGTGGAGTACAATGTCACCAAGGCCGTGGTCGCGTTCCTGCCGTTCTCGGCCCTGATCGGAACCGCGCTCGGCTCCTTCATCTGGGGGGCGCTCGCCGACATCTATGGGCGCCGCGCGACGATCCTTCTGTCGGCCGTCATGTTCATCGGGACTTCGATCTGCGGCGCCATGCCGTCGCTGTGGTGGAATGTCGGCATGTGTTTCCTCATGGGGCTGTCCGCCGGCGGCATGCTGCCGGTGGCCTATGCGCTGCTCGCCGAGATCATGCCGACCAGATATCGCGGTCTCAGCCTGGTGGTCGTCGGCGGCGTCGGGGCGGTCGGCGGCTATCTCGCGGCGTCGGGCCTGGCGGCGCTGCTGCAGCCGCTGTTCGGCTGGCGCATCATGTGGTTCCTCAACATGCCGACCGGCCTCATCCTGATCGGGCTCAGCGTCTTCATCCCGGAATCGGCGCGCTTCCTCATGCATATCGGCCAGACCAGGGAGGCCTATGCGGTGCTCGCACGCTTCGGTTCGGTGATCACGACCCGGAGCGAGGATTGGGACGAGGAAGAGGCGCTGGATCATTCCCATCTGCCGCCATCGGACCGGCGCTATCTCGGCACCACCATCGCCCTGACGTTCGTGGCGCTCTCCTGGGGCTTCGTCAATTTCGGGCTGCTGCTGTGGCTGCCCAGCGAACTGATCGCGGAAGGGCGCAACATGGGCGCCGCCGGCAAGATCATCGCGCAATCGTCCCTGATTGCCGCGCCGGTGGTGATCCTCGCCGCCTTCCTCTACACGAAATGGAGCACCAGGGGATCTCTGATCGTGATGATCGGCATCACCCTGCTCGGCATGCTGGCCGTGATGCTGCGCCAGAGCGGCCTGCCGGCGGTATCCAATCCGCTGGTGCCGGTCTCGCTGCTCATCCTCGGCTCGACCGGCGTGATCTCGATCCTGCTGCCTTACGCGGCGGAGAACTATCCGGTTCGCGTGCGCGGCCGGGCGACCGGCTGGGTCGCCGGCTGCAGCAAGACGGGCGGCCTGATCTGCCAGGGCCTCAGCGTGATGGCGGCCGTCCCGACGCTGGGCGCCGCCGCGGTGGTGATCGCCATCCCGACCATCGTCGGGCTGGTGCTGGTCGGTCTCTATGGGCGCGAAACGCGCGGGCGCGATCTGCGCGAGCTGGAGGGCGGGGCGCCGGCGATGCAACGCCCATGATCCCGACGGGAATCGCGCGTTAATCCATGCCGCGATGGCGGCGCGCGGCATACAAGGCGAGGATTATCGCCGGCACCACCATCAGCCCCGCCGAGAAGAACGGTGCATCGACGCCGATATTGGAGAATGTCAGCGCCGCGATGAACGGGCCGATCAGCCGCGCCAGCGCGCCCATGGCATTGTTCAGGCCCAGATACTGTCCTTGATGCTCCCAATCGACATTGCGCGATAAGAGCGCCGAGACATTGGGCCAGGCGACCGATTGGCCGAAGGCGGAAAGCGCCAGCAGCGTCACGATCGATACGGCGCCGACCGAGAAAGGCTGCAGCGCGGCGCACACCGCCGTGAGCGCCATGCCGAAGGCAAGCATGCGCGCCTCGCCATAGCGTTTCGACAGCGGCCCGGTGATCGCGATCTGGCAGAGGGCGGCGACGACGCCGGTGACGGCGAATGCCAGGCCGATGTCCCAGGTGTCCCAGTCGAAGCGCGCTTGCGCCCACAAGCCGAAGACGGATTCGATTCCGTTGAACGCACAGCCCGCCAGAAGCGTCACCAGGAACAGGCGGCTGACCACCGGATTGCGCGCCGCGTTGCGCATCACCGCCCAGCGGCTCGGCCGGTGGCCGATGCGCCGATGTATCCGGCTCTCCTTGAGGAACAGCGCCAGCGCGACGACGCAGACCGCCGACAGGCCCGACGCGATGAGCAGCGGAATGCGGAAGCCCGCATGGCCGGCGGACGGATGCGCCAGCAATCCACCGAGCGCCGGCCCCACGATGAAGCCGATATTGTAGGCCGCACCCAGCAGCGACATCTTGGCGGTCCGCTGCTCCGGCGGGGTGACGTCGGCGATGTAACCCTGGATCACCGAACCGTTGCCGCTGGCCATGCCGCCCAAAAGGCGCACGATGAACGCGACGGTGATGTTGGGCGCGAAGGCGAGCGCGAGATAGCACAGGCAGTTCCCCGCCACGGTGCTGATCAGGATCGGCTTGCGGCCGACCGCGTCGGAAAGCCGGCCCCAGAACGGCTCGCCGAAGAAGGCGCCGATGGCATAGGCCGAAAAGATCAGCGCCACCTGCCAGGCCGGCGCCTGGAAGGACCTGCCGTAGAACGGCAGCAGCGGCACGATGATGCCGAAGCCCAGCAGATTGATGAACATCACCGACAAAAGCGTCGGGAGTGCCGCGGCGGAGACGGGCGCGGCCGGGCGGGCGGGGTTGTCGATCGACATGGCGATGGGCTCTAAATAGCGGGCGCGGCGCGCCGGACAAGGTCCGTGCCGTCGCATGCGGGGAAGCCATGTCGATTCGCAGGTTCTGCGCCTTGATCCTGTTTGTTTCCGTAGCGGCGCAGGGCGCGGACGCCCCGCAGGCCGACGCCTGGCGCGCGGTGGATCCGGAAAACCTCGTGCTGATCGACACGCGCTACGGCCAGGTTGCGGTCGAACTGGCGCCGGAGTTCGCGCCCCGTCACGCGGACCGGCTGCGCGCCCTGATTCGGGCCCGCTTCTATGACGGGCTCAGCTTTTACCGGGTGATCGACGGCTTCGTCGCGCAGGGCGGTGCCGGCGAGGACACGGCCTCGACCACGGGCCGTCCCGCCGAAGCCGCCGCCCCGTCGCCATGGACGCCGCTAAAGGCGGAGTTCGACCGCCCCTCCGTGCCGGCGCCGGTGTTCGCGCCGCTCGGCAACGCCGATCCGATGGCGCCGGAGGTCGGCTTCGAGGACGGTTTTGCCGTCGCCCGCGACGGCGCCGACAAGCGCGAATGGCTGATCCATTGTCCCGGCGCCTTTGCCTTTGCGCGCGACAACGATCCCGACAGTGCGACCACCGAATTCTATATCGTCATCGGCCAGTCGCCGCGCCGGCTCGACCGCGATCTCACCGCCTTCGGCCGCGTGATCGCCGGCATGCAATATCTGCAGAAGCTCGAACGCGGCGATCCGGAGATCGACAACGGCGTGATCGGCGACGCCGCCAGGCGCGATCCCATCGTGCGGATGCGGCTGGCCTCCGATCTGCCCACGACGGAGCGGCCGGGCTTCCTCGTCATGCGGACGGACTCCAAATCCTTCGCCGACGCGGTGGAGGCGCGGCGCCATCCGACCTCGCCGTTCTATTTCCGCAAGCCTGCGCCGGTGCTCGACATCTGCGCGGTGCCGGTTCAGGTCAAGCGTACCGCGCCTTGACAGGGGTCGCGTGCGTTCAGCGGGGATCTTCGCCGGCCTTGGCGACGTCATGGGGACGGTCGTTCAGCACGACGCTCAGAAGCGAGCTGTGGACTTCCATGTGGCCGTTGTATGAGATGAAGCCGAGCCTGCGGAATTTGTTCATGAAGAAGCTGACGCGCGAGCGCGTCGTCCCGATCATTTCGGCCAGCGTCGCCTGGCTGATCTTGGCGATGACCGGTTCGGGCCTTCCTTCCTTGCCGAAATTCGCCAGCAGAAGCAGCGCGCGGGCCAGGCGCTTTTCGCTCGAATTGAAGAGCTGATCGACCAGGTCTTCTTCGACGCGAAGCGCATGCGTCAGGACATGCGTGACGAACATCTCGGAAAAGGCGTGCTCTTCGTGGATCACCCGCACGATGGCGGTCTTGTCCAGCCGCATGATATCGCAGTCGGTCATTG
>DASWOE010000070.1:0-19527 GCA_036398875.1 Rhizomicrobium sp. | reverse complement strand
AACTTCTGTCGGTTCCCGCGCATGGGATACTGGACGCGAGGCTCACCTGGAATGCGGCTGAGGGTGGTTGGCAGGTGTCGGCCGGTCTCACCAATGCGACCAACTACAGCTACTTCTACGACATGTTCAACCTCGCCGCCTTCGGCTTCGGCACCGTCACCGGGAATCCGGCGCCGCCGCGTGAATGGACGATCACGCTCCGCAAGGCGTTCTGATACAGTCTAAAGATTGTTCCTTCGGGGCGC
The DNA here is from genome assembly GCA_036398875.1 of Rhizomicrobium sp. GTDB lineage: Bacteria > Pseudomonadota > Alphaproteobacteria > Micropepsales > Micropepsaceae > Rhizomicrobium. Next base: position 19,282 of record DASWOE010000070.1, on the reverse strand, counting down.
AGGCGGCACGCAAATGCCATCTGCGCCCCGATTGTTTTTGGCTCTATCGGCGGACAAGATGATCGCGCGCGACGGCGCTCAGGGAAAACGCTCGGAAAATAAGGGCAACACATGACAACCGACAGCAACATCCAGAAATTGGAAACGACGATCGCCAAGCTCGAGGATCGCATCGGCGTTCTCGAAGGCGAGAGCGCGGTCCGGCGGCTGCAATACACTTACGGCTATCTGATCGACAAATGCATGTACGACGAAGCCATCGACCTGTTTGCCGAGGACGGCGAGGTCCGTTTCATGGGCGGCATCTACAAGGGCAAGGAAGGCGTGCGCCGGCTCTATGTCGGCCGCTTCCGCAAGAACTTCACCAACGACTACAACGGGCCCGTCTTCGGCTTCCTGCTCGACCATCCGCAGCTGCAATTCGTGATCGACGTCGCCAAGGACGGCCAGTCGGCGAAGATCCGCGGCCGCAGCCTGATGCAGGCCGGCCGCCATGAGAGCACCGGCGAGACCGGCGCGCTGCCGCGCCAGTGGTGGGAAGGCGGCATCTACGAGAACGAATACATCCGCGAAGACGGCGTCTGGAAGATCAAGGTGGTGGACTACAATCCGCTGTGGCACGGCATGTTCGACGAAGGCTGGTCGCGGACCCCGCCCAATGCCTATCCCTTCGCGAGCACGACCTATCCGGAAGATCCGCTCGGTCCCGATGTGATCGCCCCGGAGCCGCATCGCAGGCTCTGGCCCGAGACGCCGCTCGTGCCGTTCCACTACAACCATCCCGTGACGGGCAAGCCCATGGTGCCGCAGCAGCCCGAGCGGTGGCGCGCGAAGTAGGCCGCCGCGTTCGTGACAACAGTCTTCGATGTGAGGCGGCAGCCATGAGCGATAGCGTCTCGTCCGGCGTCCTTTTCCCGTCCCAGCCGATGGTCACCTTCGGCGGCGGCGGCAGCGCCGGCGGCGCGGTCAACCGCGCCGAAATGGAGTTGTTCGACTGCGAAGTGGAGGGCGCGCTGCCGGCCGATCTGGACGGCGCGTTCTACCGCGTCGGCCCCGATGCGCAATATCCGAAGCAGCCGAAATACGCCCATGACATCGGCTTCGACGGCGAAGGCCATGCCAGCATGTTCCGCTTCAAGGACGGGCATGTCGATTTCCGCAGCCGCTGGGTGCGCACCCAGCGCTGGAAGGCCCAGCACGCGGCCCGGCGCTCGCTGTTCGGGATGTATCGCAACCCCTTCACCGACGATCCGTCGGTGCAGGGTCTGAGCCGCGGTACCGCGAACACACAGGTGTTCTTCCACCACGGCAAGCTCATGGCGTTCAAGGAAGACAGCCCGCCCGTGGTGCTCGATCCGCAGACGCTCGAAACGCTGGACGACTATTACACCTTCGGCGGCGCGCTCGAGGGCGAGACCTTCACCGCCCATCCCAAGATCGATTCCGATACCGGCGAACTCATCGGCTTCGGCTATGAGTCCAAGGGACTGGGCTCGACCGACGTCGAAATCCTCGCGGTCGATCGCGACGGCAGGCGGACATGGCACACCTGGATGACGGTGCCCTATGCCGGCATGATCCACGACATGGCGGTGACGGCCACGCATGTCGCGTTCCTCATCGTTCCGCTCGCCGTCGATATGGCGCAAATCAAGGCCGGCGGCCTGCATTATTCCTGGGATTCGACGCTGCCCACCTGGTTCGGCGTGCTGAAGCGCGGCGCCGACGGCAAGGACGTGCGCTGGTATTCGGGCCCCACGACGATGTGCACGCACACGATGGGCGCGTGGTCGGTCGGCGAACAGGTCTTCGTGGACATGGATGGCGGCGACGGCAACCAGTTCCCGTTCTTTCCCAACAAGCATGAGCCGTGGGATCCGGTGAAGGCCATGGGCCGCATTCGGCGCTTTTCCGTCGATCTCGCCGACCGGGCCACGAACAGTTTCAAGATGGAGATACTCCATCCCGAAATCGTCGGCTTCCTCGCGCGCCAGGACGACCGCTATCACACGCGGCCCTATCGCTATGGCTTTCTTCTCGGCAGTTCGGCGATGGGCGGCGGCGTCGCCTGGCACATGATCGACCACCAGACCGGCAAGGTCTCGACCTGGTTGCCCGGACCCGATGCAAGCCTGGCCGAGATGTGCTTCGTGCCGCGCAATGCGCAAGCGCCGGAGGGCGACGGCTATCTGATGGGCGTGGTGTCGCGGACCGGCGAACGCGGCCGCTCCGACCTTGTCCTGGTCGATACGCGCGACCTGGCCGCGGGGCCCGTCGCGACCGTGAAGATGCCGCACAAGATCGTCGGCCAGGTTCACGGTTTCTGGGTCCCGGGCGAGGCCCTCTAGGTGGCGGCCGATTATCCCGAGCTTCGGCTTCTGATCGGCGGCGCGTGGCGCGCCGGCGCCGGCCGCCGCGAGGAGGATGTCGTCAATCCCGCGACCGAAGAGGTGCTGGCGCGCCTGCCGCACGCCACGACGCAGGATCTCGACGATGCGCTCGCCGCTGCGCAAGCCGGCTTCGCGCTGTGGCGCGCCGTGCCGGCGCAGGAGCGCGGCCGCATCCTGAAGAAGGCCGCCGACCTGATGCGCGAGCGGGCCGGCGCGCTCGCCCGCATCGCCACGCTCGAAGCCGGAAAACCGCTCGCCGAGACCCGCATGGAAGTGCAGATGTCGGCCGACATCATCGAATGGTACGCCGAGGAAGGCCGCCGCGCCTATGGCCGCCTGTTGACGACGCGCGCGCCAGGCACGCGCATGACGGTGCGCAAGGAGCCGGTCGGCCCCGTCGCCGCTTTTGCGCCGTGGAATTTTCCGCTCGGCAATCCGGCGCGTAAGCTGGGCGCCGCGCTTGCCGCCGGCTGCTCCTGCATCCTGAAGCCCGCCGAGGAAACGCCGGCGTCCGGCCTCGCCGTGGCCCAGGTATTGATCGATGCCGGCCTTCCGAAAGGCGTATTGTCCGTCGTGTTCGGCATGCCCGATACGCTCTCGCGTCACCTGCTCGCCTCGCCCATCATCCGCAAGCTCTCCTTCACCGGCTCGGTCGCGGTGGGCAAGCATCTGACGAAGCTCGCCGCCGACGGCATGAAGCGCACGACGATGGAGCTGGGCGGCCACGCTCCCGTGCTGGTGTTCGGCGATGTCGATCTGGAGCATGTGCTGAACGAGGTCGCCGCCGCCAAATTCCGCAATGCCGGCCAGGTCTGCGTCTCGCCGACGCGCTTCTATGTCCATGCGAGCATCCATGAACGCTTCGCCGCCGGCTTTGCCGAGCGCGCGCGCGGCTGGAAGGTCGGCGACGGGCTGGCCGAGGGCACACAGATGGGGCCGCTGATCCATGCAAGGCGCCGCGAGGCGATCGAGGCGCTGATCCAGGACGCCGAAGCGCATGGCGGCGAGGTCCTCGCCGGCGGTCGTCGGCTCAATCAGCCCGGCTATTTCTTCCAGCCCACGGTGCTCGCCCGGGTCCCCGACAGCGCGCGCATCATGAATGAGGAGCCCTTCGGCCCTATCGCCATCGTCAATTCGTTTTCCGATACCGACGCCGTGATCCACGAGGCGAACCGGCTGCCCTACGGCCTCGCCGCCTTCGCCTTCACGCGCAATCTCGCCGTCGCCAACCGCCTGGGCGACGCGCTGGAGGCCGGCATGGTGGGCATCAACACTTTCCGCATCTCGGTGCCGGATTCGCCGTTCGGCGGAATCAAGGAGAGCGGCCACGGCTCGGAAGAGGGCATCGAGGGGCTCGACGCCTGCCTGGTCACCAAATTCGTCAGCGAGGCCTGATCATGCCGGCAAAAGTCCCCTACAAGCGCATCGCGACGGAAGAGGCCTTCGCGACGAACGACCTGTTCGATGCCTTCGGCAAGCTGCTGGACGGTGGCTGGCGCGATCCCGGCTTCGAAAGCCTCTGGGGCTTCTATCTGCGCAGCGAAGCGGAGCGGCCGGTGCTGATCCGCGCGAGGCTGCTCGATCTCGACGCCCGCCGGATCGGCGACATGGACGAGACCGGGATCGACGTCCAGCTCCTCTCGCTCACCGCGCCCGGCGTGAACGTGTTCGAGGCCGATGTGGCGCGGTCGCTGTCGGTGTCCGCCAATGACGAAATGGCGGCTGCCATTGCCCGCCACCCTACGCGCTTCGCCGGACTCGCCGCCTTCGCGCCGCAGGACCCGGCCCATGCGGCGAAGGAGATCGAGCGCGGCGTCAACAAGCTCGGCCTGAAGGGCGCCATCTTCAACGGCCACACGCGGGGCGAATGGCTGGACGATCCGAAATTCTGGGCGATCTTCGAAGCCTGCGAGGCGCTCGACGTCCCGATCTATCTGCATCCCACCGGCCCGCATCGCGATCTCATCGCGCCGATGGTGGAGCGCGGGCTGGACGGCGCCATCTTCGGCTTCGGCGTCGATACCGGCCTGCATGCGCTGCGCCTGATCGTGGCCGGGCTGTTCGACCGCTTCCCCAGGCTCAAGCTTGTGCTCGGCCATCTCGGCGAGGCGTTGCCGTTCTGGTCGTTCCGGCTCGATTTCATGCACCGCGCCGGCGTGGCGGCCAAACGCTATGAGAGCATGAAGCCGCTCAAGCGCAAGATCAGCGACTACCTGCGCGAGAACGTCTATGTCACCACCAGCGGCATGGCGTCGGAGCCGTCGATCAAGCTCTGTCAGGAAGTCCTCGGGATGGAGCATGTGCTCTATGCGATGGACTACCCTTACGAATTCGTCGCCGACGAGGTGACCGCGCAGGACAACCTCGCGATCGGCGCCGGCGAAAAGGCGATGTTCTTCCAGACCAATGCCGAGCGCCTGTTCAAGCTGGTCTGACGTCGCCATCGGGGGATCGATTGGACACTGAAACGAGGGGCGCCCAAGGGCAGGCCGGTTTCAAACCGCGCCCCGGCCGCTGGCTGATGCTCGCCACGCTGATGGCGGCGCTGGCGCTGAGTCTGCTGGATCGCCAGGTTCTCACCATCCTCGCCGGCCCGATCAAGGCCGATCTGGGATTGTCGGACGCCGATGTGGGTCTTCTGATCGGCACCACCTTCGCGGTGTTCTACGCGCTGCTCGGCATTCCGCTCGGCCGGCTCGCCGATTCCTGGACGCGCACCCGCATGGTGGTGCTGGGTTTGCTGGGATGGTCGGTGATGACCATGTTCAGCGGCCTGGCGCGCAATCTCTGGCAACTCGCCATTGCGCGCACGGTGGTCGGCATCGGCGAGGCGAGCGCCAACCCCGCCGCCTATTCGCTGATCTCCGACAGCTTCCCCAAGCGACAGCGCGCCACGGCGCTCGCGATCTATTCCACCGGCGTGGCGTTCGGTCTCGGTGCGTCGCTGTGGTTCGGCGGCGCGATCGTCGATCTGTGGAACGGCTGGTATCCCCATGGCGGGGCGCCGTTCGGACTGAAGGGCTGGCAGGTCGCCTTTCTTGCGGTCGGCGCGCCGGGACTGTTTCTGGCCCTGCTCATGGCGTGGATGCGCGAGCCGGCGCGGGAGGGCGCGGGCGCCTCCGCCATTGCCGTTTCGCCCTTTCTCGGATTCTGGGCGGAGCTTTTCGCGATCGTGCCGCCCTTCACCTTGTTGAACCTGGCACGCCTGCGCGCGCCGCGGCGCACCTGGATCGTGCACATCGCCGTTCTCGTCGCCATCGTCGCGACCGCGGCGGGCATGATCTGGCTGACCAACACGATCACGCCGCCCGCCAAGCACCGTGCCATGTTCACGATCGATGGCATGGCCATTACGGGCCATGCGATCCATTGGACGGCGCTGGCCACCGGCATCTACGGGATATTCTCCTGGGCGCAGTCGCTGCGCCTGCGCGACGCCGCGGCATACGCCTTGATCTTCCGTTCGCCGCCGATGCTGGCTTTGCTGGCCGCCGCCGCGCTCGAGATGTTCACCAATTACGGCCTGACCTCCTGGGCGCCGTTCTACGCCGTGACGACCTACAAGCTGCCGCTCGCGACCGTCGGCTTCGAGATGGGCGTCGTGGCCGCCTTGGCCGGCATCATCGGCACCAATCTCGGCGGCGTGCTCGCCGATTTCTTCGGTCATGGCGATCCGCGCGGGCGCCTATATGTGTCGCTCGCCGCCATGACGCTGCCGGTTCCCATCGTCCCGATCATGCTGAAGGCGACCACGCTGACCGGCATGCTAGAATGGTGGATGCTGGTGGGCACATTGGTCACGGCCTGGCTCGCACCCGCCGCCGCAACCGCGCAGGAGCTGGTGCTGCCGCGCATGCGGGGCACCTGCGCCGCGGCGCTCACGCTCGCAATGACGATGATCGGCCTGGGTCTTGGCCCCTACACCGCCGGCTTGGTCAGCGACGTGACCGGTGATCTGTTTACCGGAATCATGAGCGTCTATGCCGTAGTCCCGATACTGGTAGCGTGCATGATTGTCGTCATTGCCACGGTGAGCCGCCAGGAGGCCAAAGTCGCATCTTTTTCGGCTGCCGCCGCCGCCGACGACTGATGCGCGCAAGACGGTGAACGGCAATTCACTCGAGCGGTGTTCGCACTCGCAGTCGAATAGCGGGTAGTAAAAACACCCATTGACGCCAAGCATTTGCGCGGAAAAATGATTTGTATGCGGCGACGACAATCGCTATTTCGTTGGCGTCAAAGGTCCCGGTGAGCGGACCGCAATTTCGGAAACGTCCCATGGCCGCAAGCAACTCCGCGACGAGCGAACTCACGGTGCTTCTTGCCGACGCGTCGATCGAAGTGACCCCGCGCGAGCCGTCCATCGCGCAGACTTTGCTGCAGCATTTCGGGCCGGGCACGGATGTGCATGTCACGTTTCTTCCTGACGACAATCCGGTCAATGCGGCGCAGACCTGCGCGCGGCTGCGGCACGCCGGCTACAATCCGACGCCGCACCTTACGGCGCGCAACTTCATCGATACCGCGAGCTTCGCGACCCATCTGGAAAACCTCGCGCGCGACGCGCAGGTCGAGCGCGCGCTCCTCATCGCGGGCGACGTGGATCGTCCGCGCGGAAACTTCGCGGCGAGCATGGATCTCATCGATACCGGCCTGCTCGAAAAAAGCGGGTTGCGCACCGTTCTCGTCGCCGGCCATCCGGAAGGCCATCCCGCGGTCGATAGTGCCGTGCTCGACGAGGCATTGCAGGTCAAGATCGCGGCCTTGAGAGCGCGCGGATTTCAGCCCGAGATCGTCACCCAGTTCGGCTTCGAGGCGGAACCGATCGTCCGCTGGATATCGCATCTGCGAAATCTGGGCATCGATGCGCCGGTGCGGATCGGGGTAGCCGGCCCGGCAAGCACCGCGTCGCTGCTCAAATTCGCGATGCGCTGCGGCGTCGGCAACTCGCTGCGCGCCCTGCGCACGCGCGGCGGCGCCATCGGCAAGCTGATGGGCGACACCACCCCCGAAGGGCTGCTGATCGATCTTGCCGCGCAGCTTGCCGGCCGCAATCTCGGTCCGATTGTCGGAATTCATCTTTACATGTTCGGAGGGGTACGTAAGACATCTGAATGGCTGAACGGCGCACGCCTGCGGGCGGACGCCACGGGGCTGGATCGCAAGGCGATAAATTCATGAGCACCAAGGAAGCGACGAAATCCCCCCAGGGCGTCCTGACCATCGCCTGTCCCGACCGCCGCGGCATCGTGGCGCGCGTCTCGCGGTTCCTGTTCGACGGCGGCTGCAACATCATCGACAGCTCGCAATTCGGCGACCGCGGCAACGGCCACTTCTTCCTCCGCATCTTCTTCGAGTCGGAATCCGGCAAGCCCATCGCCGAGGTGGAGCAGGCCTTCGCCCCGATCGCGCAGGAATTCGAGATGGACGCGCATTTCTACGACGCGGCCAAGAAGACGCGCACGCTGATCATGGTGTCCAAATTCGGTCATTGCCTGGTCGATCTGCTCTATCGCATCCGAATCGGCGCGCTGCCGATCGACGTGCCGCTGATCGTTTCCAATCATCGCGACTTTGCCGACATGGCGGCGGCGAGCGGAATTCCGTTCCGCTACCTGCCGGTGACGTCGGAAAACAAGGTCGAGCAGGAAGCCGCGCTCAACGAGATCATGGAGGGCAAGAACATCGACCTCGTGGTTCTCGCCCGCTACATGCAGGTGATGTCGAAGGATTTCTGTCGCCGCTGGTCCGGCCAGATCATCAACATCCACCATTCCTTCCTTCCCAGCTTCAAGGGCGCGCGCCCCTATCAGCAGGCCTATGAGCGCGGCGTGAAGCTGATCGGCGCAACGGGGCATTACGTGACCGAAGACCTCGACGAAGGCCCGATCATCGAGCAGGAGGTCGAGCGCGTGACGCACGCTATGTCGCCGGAGGAATATGCGGCGGTGGGGCGCGACATCGAAAGCCGCGTGCTGGCCCGCGCCGTGAAGTGGCATGCCGAGCACCGCGTGCTGATGAACGGCCGGCGAACGGTGGTGTTCAACTGACGGACCACGGGCGCGGCTCCATCTCCCATTTCCCATCGATTTCGGTTCACTTCTGGAACAGACGCCCCGGAACCCGAACAGGCATACAAATTGGCGGCAGGAGGACGACAGGACATGACTGAGAAAAATTTGGAAGGCGTGCTCAGGGCAGCCGGTAACCCCGTGACGATGCTGCGCAATTCGCAGATCGGCGCCTATGTCTATCCGGTGGTCCCGTCGGAATTCTCGAATTGGCGCGACGAGCAGATCGCCTGGCGCAACAGTGCCGTTCTGTTCGACCAGTCGCACCACATGGCCGAAATGATCGTCGAGGGCCCCGACGCGGCGAAGTTCCTCTCCTATCTCACGATCAACACCTTCAAGAATTTTCCGGTGAACCGCGCCAAGCAGATGGTGCCGCTGTCGCATAGCGGCCACGTCATCGGCGACGGCATCCTCTTCCATCTGTCGGAGAACGTGTACGACTTCGTCGGCCGCGCCCCGACGGTGAACTGGATCGAATTCCAGGCCAAGACCGGCAAATGGGACGTGAAGATCACCCGCGACGACCGCTCGCCCTCCGCCCCGATGGGCCGCGCGGTGAAGCGCAACCACTACCGCTTCCAGATCCAGGGTCCCAAGGCCAAGGACGTGATCGCCAAGCTGAACGGCGGCCCGATCCCCGACATCAAGTTCTTCTTCATGGACGAGATCACCATCGGCGGCCGCAAGGTGCGCGCGCTGCGCCATGGCATGGCCGGCGAGCCGGGCCTCGAGGTCTGGGGCCCCTATGAGCAGTATCTCGAAATCCGCGAGATCATCCTGGAGGCGGGCAAGGAGTTCGGCCTGACCGCGGTGGGCAGCCGCGCCTATGCGTCCAACACGCTGGAGTCCGGCTGGATCCCGTCGCCGCTGCCCGCGGTCTATTCCGACGAGCGGATGAAGTCCTATCGCGAATGGCTGCCGGCCGGCGGCTATGAGGCCACCGGCTCCATCGCCGGCAGCTTCGTGTCGGACAAGATCGAAGACTACTACACGAACCCCTATGAGCTGGGCTACGGCCCGTTCATCAAGTTCGACCACGACTTCATCGGCGCCGAGGCCGTGAAGGCGATGGAAGGCAAGCCGCACCGCCGCAAGGTGACCTTCGCCTGGAACGGCGAGGATATCTCCAAGGCCTATGATGGCCTGTTCGAGCCGGGCCGCGACATCTACAAGTACTTCGAGATTCCGATCGGCAATTACGGCTCGTCGAGCTTCGACGCCGTGCTGAAGAACGGCAAGGTCGTCGGCCTGTCGATGTTCTCGGGCTATTCGGCGAATGAGCGCCAGGCGTTGTCGCTCGGCGTGGTCGATCCGGACATCCAGGAAGGCGACGTGCTGACGCTGCTCTGGGGCGAGCCCGAAGCCGGCGGCGGCTCGAAGAAGGCAACGGTGGAGCGCCACAAGCAGCTCGAAGTTCGCGTGAAAGTTTCGCCGGTGCCTTATGCCCGCGACGCGCGCGAAACCTACGCCCAGGGCTGGCGCACCGGGAAGGCTTAGCCGCCGGTTCCGTTCAGCCGCGACCGAGCGTATCGGCGAGCTTGCGCTCGTCGATCGCGCGTTCCCATTTGGCGACCACCAGCGTGGCGACGCAGTTTCCGATGGCGTTAACGAAAGTGAGCGCCTCGGCCAGCAGCCTGTGGATGCCCAGGATCAGGGCGATGCCGGCGACCGGCACGATCGCCGAGGCGCTCAGCGTCGCCGCCAGTGCCATCAGGGCGGCGCCGGCGACCCCCGCGGCGCCCTTGGAGGTGAGCAGCAGGATCAGCACCAGCCCGATCTGCTGGCCGAGCGAAAGGTGCGTGTTGGTCGCCTGCGCCAGGAACAGGCTCGCGGTGGCCAGATACAGGCAGGTGCCGTCCAGATTGAAGGAATAGCCCGCCGGCACCACCACGCCGACCACCGCCTCGTCGCAGCCGGCGTCGCGCATCTTCTGGACCAGCCGCGGCAGCACCGCTTCGGTCGAGGTCGTCGCCGCCACGACCAGCAGCTCGTCGCCGATATAGAACAGCAGCCGCCGCAGGCTCAGGCCGAGGGCCCGCAGGATCGTCCCGAGCACGACGACCGTGAAAAGTGCGCTCACGACATAGAATTCGGCCAGCAGGCCGCCCAGCGCCAGCAGCGCATGCGCGCCGAACGCGGCGACCGTGAAGGCGATGGCGCCGAACGCGCCGAGCGGCGCCAGTCCCATGATGAATCCGACGATGCGGAAGACGATCTCCGACAGGCTGCCGATCAGGGCGAAGACCGGCCGGCCGCGCTCGCCCGCCGCCGCCACGCCGAAGCCGAACAGCACCGACACCAGCAGCACTTGCAGCACATTGGGCTGGGTCAGCGCGCCGAGGAAGGTCCCAGGAACGATGTCGAGCAGGTATTGCTGCACCGATTGGGCCCCGGCCTGCGCGGCGATGCCGTGGACCAGTTTCGCGTCGAGCGTGCGCGGATCGATGTTCATCCCCTTGCCGGGTTGCCACAGATCGACGGCCACGATGGCGAAGATCATCGCCAGCGTCGTCACGGCCTCGAAATAGACAAGCGCCTTCAGCGCGAGCCGGCCGGCGCGGCGCATGTCGTTCATGCCGCCGATGCCGTGCACCACGGCGACGAAGATCACCGGCCCGATCATCATGCGGATCAGTGCGATGAAGCCGTCGCCCAGCGGCTTCATCGCCGTGCCGAGCCTGGGATCGGCCCAGCCGAGCGCAATGCCGGCGACGGTGGCGAGCAGGACCTGGAACCATAGCTGCCGGATCGGATTTTTCATCGTTGCGGCGCAGCGTTGACAGCTTTGTGTGTAGGACATACCAATCCTGGCCGTCCAAAATCCGCGGTCGGAACGGCGTTTGGGAGCGTGGATGCCGCTACAGTCCAGTGCGTTCGAGATGGGTTCATCGGCGGGCGACTCGGTTCTGGCCGACTTCGACTTTATCGCCTATCACGCGCGGACAAACGGCCGGCGGATCGCTTGTATCGATCTGGCGGCGAACCGGTCCGTGACGTTCGGCGAATTCGATTCCCGGATCGCCATTTGTACCGGCTGGCTGCGCGGGTTGCTCGAACCGGGCGCGCGCGTCGCGATGCTGGCGCGCAACGGGCTCGATTCGCTGGTGCTGCATTTCGCCTGCATCCGCGCCGGACTGGTCTACCAGCCGCTGAACTGGCGGTTGTCGGGCCGCGAACTGGGCATCCTGGTGGGCGACGCCATGCCCGAATTGCTGATCTACCAGACGGAATTCGAAGACGCCGCCGGCGACGCGATGCAGGCCTGTGCCGTGCGCCACGTGGTGCGCATCGCGCCGGATGACGACCGGCTGGCGGCGGCGCTCGATACCGCCGAGCCCGATGCGGGCGCGGATTTCGGCCCCGACGTGCCGGTCACGCTGCTCTACACCTCCGGCACCACCGGCAAGCCCAAAGGCGTGATCGTGACTCGCCGCAATGCCTGGGCGACGGCCTTCAACTTCTCCTTCGCCAACGAGGTGGCGCCGCGCGACGTTTTGCTCTGCGACATGCCGCTGTTCCATGTGGCGGGCCTGTTCGGCGTGGCGCGCGGCGCGCTGTATGCGGGCGCCGCGGTTTTGATCTCCGACCGTTTCGTTCCGTCCGATGCGCTTGCGCGCATGTCCGATCCCAGGCTCGCCATCACCCATTATTTCGCCGTGCCGCAGATGGCGATGACCATGCTGCAGGACCCGAGTTTCGCGACGTCGGACCTGTCGCGGCTGAAGGCCCTGGTGATCGGCGGTGCGCCGCTACCCAAGAGCGTCGTGGATCGCCTGTTGGCGGGCGGTGTGATGCCGATCGAGGGCTATGGCCTCAGCGAGGGCGGCACGGTGTTCGCGACGCCGCTCGATCGCGACACGGTCGCGCGCAAGGCCGGCACCTCCGGCGTGAAAGCGCCGATGATCGAGGTGCGCCTCGTGACGTCCGACGGACACGAAGCTGCCGAAGGCGAGGTCGGAGAGATATGGCTGAAGGGGCCGAGCATGACGCCCGGCTACTGGAACCAGAAGGAGGCGACGGCGAAGGCATTCGCGGACGGATGGTTCAAGACCGGCGATGCGGCGCGGCGCGACGGCGACGGCTTTTACCAGATCGTCGATCGCTGGAAGGACATGTACATCACGGGCGGCGAGAACGTGTATCCGGCGGAGGTCGAAAGCGTGCTCGCCGAGCATCCCGCCATCGCCGAAGCGGCCGTCATCGGCGTTCCCGACGCCAAATGGGGCGAAAGCGGCTGTGCCTATGTCGTGCTGCGCGAGCATTTGATCGCCGCCGACGTGATCGCGCATGTGCGGGGTCGGCTGGCGCGCTACAAAGTGCCCAAGCATGTGGCCTTCGTGGATACGCTGCCGCGCACCGGTTCGGGCAAGGTCAAGAAGGACGATCTGCGCCGTATCTTCCGCGAAGGCGCGTCGTGATCGTGCTATGGTTCGAAACGACAAAAAGGGGAGACCGCCAATGAAGAGCTCAAGATTGCTCGCAGCCGTTTTGTGCGCCGGCCTGGGCGCGCTCGCCACGCCCGCTTTTGCCGGCCCGGCAAGCGATGCCAACAAGCAATTGGTGAGGGACGCCATCACCATGCTGTTCATCGATCACAAGGTCGATCAGGCGGTCGATACCTATTTCGCGCCGGACTACATCCAGCACAATCCGCTGGTTCCGACCGGCTCGGCGCCGATGCGTGCCTTCTTCAAGCAGTTCTATGCCGGCAATCCGACCTCCACGATCGTGATCAGCCACATCATCGCCGACGGCGACCTCGTGGCCGTTCATTACAACGGCAAGATGAACGCGCAGGATCGCGGCTCGGCGGTGGTCGATATCTTCCGGGTCGCCAACGGCAAGATCGTGGAGCATTGGGACGTCTACGAGCCGGTACCGGAAAAGGCTGCCAACGCGAACGGCATGTTCTAGCGCCATTTTGGCCTGAAATAACCCACGTTCGTCATCGCCGGCCTGGTGCCGGCGACCCATGATCACAACCGATGCAAGGGTGTTCATAGATGACCGGGACAAGTCCGGCCATGACGATATGATTCAACGCATTCCAAAATAACTCTCAATCCCCGTCAGTCTTCCAGCGGAAGCCCGGCGTAATTCTCGGCCAGCGCCGCGCGGGCGTTTCGCGACCGCTCGAGATAGTCCAGTTCGGCCTGCTGCACGCGCGGCGTGAAGTCGTCGTCGCCCAGCCGGTGCAGCAGATTGGTCAGCGACCAGGAAAAGCGCACCGCCTTCCACACCCGCGCCAGCGCCCGGGCTGAATAGGTTTCGAGGCCGCCGTCGTCGCGGTTGCGATAGTGCGCGATCAGCGCGCGCGACAGGTAATGCACGTCGGAGGCGGCGAGGTTCAGGCCCTTGGCGCCGGTCGGCGGCACGATATGGGCCGCATCGCCGGCCAGGAACAGGGCGCCGAACCGCATCGGCTCGGCGACGAAACTGCGCAGCGCCGCGATGCTCTTCTCGATCGGCGGTCCGATGACGAGACCGTCCGCCAGGTCGGTCGGAAGGCGCCGGCGCAGCTCGTCCCAGAACCGCGCGTCGGCCCAATCGTCCACCGTGTCGGTCAGGGCGCATTGCACGTAATAGCGGCTGCGGCTGCGCGAGCGCATGCTGCAAAGGGCAAAGCCGCGCGCATGATTGGCATAGACGATCTCGTCCGCCACCGGCGGCGTGTCGGTCAAGACGCCCATCCAGCCGAAGGGATAGCGCCGCTCGAAGGTCGCCAAGGCCGCGGCCGGAATGCTTTCGCGGCTGACGCCATGGGCGCCGTCGCAGCCCGCGATGAAGTCGCAGGCTATTTCATGGCCGACGCCGCCGCGGCGATAGCGAACCCGCGGCGGGCGACCGTCGAAATCGTGCAGCGAGACGTCTACGGCCTCGTAGACGATGTTCGTGCCCTGGGCGTGGTGCGCCTCCATCAGGTCGCGCGTGATCTCCGTCTGGCCGTAGACCGTGACGGTGTGGCCGGCCAGATCCTTCAAATCGATCCGCAGGCGACGGCCGCCATGGGCTATCTCGAAGCCTTCGTGGACCAAGGCTTCGCGGTCGAGGCGCCCGGCGCAGCCGGCCCGGCGCAACAGATCGACCGTGACGCGCTCCAGCACGCCGGCGCGGATTCGTCCCAGGACATAGTCCGCCGTGCGCCGTTCGAGCACGATGCAGTCGATGTTCTCCCGGCGCAGCAGCAACGCCAGAAGCAGTCCGGCCGGTCCGGCGCCGATGATGCAGACCTGCGTGCGCATGCTGTCGCCCCGGCCGTGTTGCGGCGCGCACTATAGCGCTGAGGCGTTGCGGCGGTGGACAGGCCCGGGCCTTTCTGCATGATGGATTGCGACAGGATATGAGGAAAAGCGATGTCGAAATCGACTTTGCGCGAAAAGCTTCAGGCCGGCACCTTCGTCATGACCGCGGAGATCACGCCGCCCCTGTCGGCCAATCCGCAGGACCTGATCGAGCGGGGGGCGCCGCTGAAGGGACTGGCGGATGCCGTCAACGTCACCGACGGCGCCAGCGCGCGGGCGCATCTGGAATCGACCATCGCCGCCTATCTGCTGCTGCAGACCGGCGTCGAGCCGATCCTGCAACTCACCTGCCGCGACCGCAATCGCATCGCCTTGCAGAGCCAGCTTGTCGGTGCCGCCGCGCTCGGCATCGTCAACGTGCTGTCGCTGACGGGCGATGATCCGAAGAAGGGCGACCAGCCCGACGCCAAGCCGGTCTTCGACCTGGATTCGAGCGCGCTGATCGCCACTGCGGTATCGATCCGCGACAAGCATCAGCTTCCCCATGGCCGCGCCGTCGCCGGCACGCCGGACTATTTCGTCGGCGCCGCCGACGCACCGGTCGATCCCAAGGAGGGCTGGGCGCCGACCAGCCTGGCGAAGAAGATCAAGGCCGGGGCGCAATTCGCCCAGACGCAGTTCTGCATGGATACCGGCGTGTTGCGCCGCTACACCCAGCGCCTCGCGGAGCACGGGCTGCTCGACGATTTCCACCTGATCGTCGGCGTCGCGCCGCTCGCCTCCGCCAAGTCGGCGCGCTGGATCCGGGACAATCTCTTCGGCTCCATCATTCCCGACTGGATCGTGGACCGGCTCGAGGGCGCCTCCGACGCCAAGGCCGAGGGCGAGGCGATCTGCGTCTCGCTGCTGCAGGAGATGAAGGAGATCAAGGGCGTCTCCGGTGCGCACATCATGGCGCCGCTCAACGAGCCCGCGATCGCGCGCGTCATGGCGAAGATGCGCTAGACGGCGGCGAAAACCGTTCCGTCCATCAGCTTGCGCGCGGTACGCAGAAGCGCCGAGCGGCGGATTTCCAGCCCGTTCGGCCCCTGCGCCGTCTCCATCTCCACGGTGAAGAAACCGGTGGGATGTTCCACGTCGAGCCGCAACGGCTTGGCGCGGCGATCGACGACCGCCACGCCTTCCGCGACGGACCCGTCCAGCACGCAGGCGGTGGCAACGCTCACGGCGCCGAACACGCCGATTGCCTTGTGCACGCGATGCGGGATGAAATTGCGCGTGTGCACGGCGCCGCCGTGCAGCGGCGGGGCGATCAGGCACATCTTCGGCACGGTCTTCCTGGTCACGTCGCCGAGGTTCATCTTCGGCCCCACGTCAAGGCGGATGTCCTCGACCCGCTTGCGCAGGGCGGTATCGGCCTCGAGCTCTTCGGGGCTTTCATAACCGGTCTTGCCCAGATCCGCCGCGCGCATCAGCACCACCGGCATCCCGTTGTCGATGCAGGTCACCTCGACGCCCTGAACGACCTCGCGCGCCTTGCCGGTCGGCAGCAGCGCGCCGCAATTGGATCCGGCGACATCGAGGAAATCGATCGGGATCGGCGCGGCCGTGCCCGGCACGCCGTCGATCCGCGCCTCGCCTTCGTAGTTCACCACGCCGCCCGGCGTTTCGATCGCCGCGACCGCGATGCTGTCCGTATTGAGCATGTTGATGCGCACGCGCGTCACATCGCCTTTCGGCGCGACGATGCCGCGCTCGATGGCAAAGCCGCCGATGCCGGCCAGAAGGTTGCCGCAATTCTGCGAGGCATCGACGCGCGCTTCGTCCACGACCACCTGCAGGAACAGATAGTCCACATCGGCATCCGCCCGGGTCGGCGGCCCCACCACGGCGACCTTGCTGGTCAGCGGATCGGCGCCGCCCATGCCGTCGATCTGGCGCGCATCGGGCGAGCCCATCGCTCCCAGCAGGAAGCGGTCGCGCGCCGCGATATCGGCCGGAAGCTCGCCCTTGAGAAAATAAAGCCCCTTCGACGTGCCGCCCCGCATCACCATGCAGCGAATGCCCGTGAGCATGGCGTCAGCCCTTCGCATCCGGCGCGCGATCGACATAGGTGAGGCCCTTGGCCTTCAGCTTCTCGCGCATGCCGTAGATGTCGAGCCCCAGCTCGCCGGCTTTCAGCCGTGCCCGCGTCGCGGCTTCCTTGTCTTCGCGTTCGAGGCTCTTTCTCAGCACGGCGTCCGCTTTCGCCCGCGGCACCACGACGACGCCGTCATCGTCGGCCACGATCAGATCGCCGGGATGGACCAGCGCGCCGCCGCAGACCAGCGGAAAATTCACATTGCCGAGCGTCTCCTTCACCGTGCCTTGCGCCGACACCGCCTTCGACCAGACGGGGAATTTCATGTCGGCGAGGGCGGCGACGTCGCGCACCCCGGCCTCGATGATCAGGCCGCGCACGCCGCGCGCCGCCAGGGAGGAAGCCAGCAGCTCGCCGAAATAGCCGGTGTCGCAAGGCGAGGTCGGCGCGGCGACCAGGACGTCGCCTTCGCGGCACTGCTCGACGGCGACGTGCAGCATCCAGTTGTCGCCGGGTGGCAGCTCGACGGTGACGGCCGCGCCGACAAGCTGGGCGCGCGGATAAATGGGGCGCATATAGGCCGCCATCAGGCCCGTACGTCCTTGCGCCTCGTGCACGGTCGCCACGCCAAGCCCCGCATAGCCCGCGACGATGTCCGACGGAGGGCGTTCGTTCGTCTGAACCACAATGGCCATGGAGTGTCATTCCGCGCGAATTTCGGCGCAGAGATTGCGCCGCGCGGGCCAAACCGGTCAATCGCGACCTTGGCGCGGCGGGCTCATGCAGCCCGATCGGCGACGACCGCCCCGGCCGGGAATTCGGCCCACACACGCGTGCCGGTGCCCAGCAGGGATTCGATCCGGAACGCGGCGCCGTGCGCCTCCACCAGCGCCCTGACGAGCGGAAGCCCCAGGCCGGTTCCCCGCCCTTCGACCGTAATGGTATGCGCCACCTGGCCGAACGGTTCGAGCGCCTTGGCGAGGCCGTCATCGGTCATGCCGATACCGGTGTCTTCGACCCCGATTGCCAGCCCCTCATCGGCGGTGCGCGCGGCAAAGATCGTGATGTGCCCGCCCTGTTTGGTGAACTTCACGGCATTGGAGAGCAGGTTGACCATGATCTGCTTGAGGGCCCGTTCGTCGGCGATCAGAACGGCGTCCGTGTCGATCTGCGAATTCAGGACCAGTCCGGCTTCCGCCGCCTGCGGCTCGACCAGGCGAAGCGCCGTCGTTATGACACTGGCGACGTTCATTTCCTCGCGATGCAGTTCAAGCTTGCCCGCCTCGATCTTCGCCATGTCGAGAACGTCGTTGATGAGGCTGAGGAGATGAAGGCCGCTGTCATAGATATCATCGACATATTCGCAGTATTTCGTGGGCTGAAGCGGGCCGAACGTCTTGTGCCGGATGACGTCGGCGAAGCCGATAATGGCGTTCATCGGCGTGCGCAGCTCGTGGCTCATGCTGGCCAGGAATTCGGACTTCGCGCGGTTGGCCTGGTCGGCCTGGATCTTTGCCTGGGCGAGTTCGGCCTCGCGGCGGCGCTGTTCGGTGATGTCGGCCATGGTTCCGATGGCCCGCGTCGCCACGCCCTCGGCGTTGACCAGGATGCGGCCCTTGATCGAAACGATGCGCTCCGATCCGTCGTCGGCGCGTCGGATGCGGATTTCTTCGTTGCGTTGCAGGCGGGCGGTGGGCGAGGTCGGCCCGCCGAACGTCACGCGAAAACGCTGGCGATCATCGGGATGGATCAGATCGACCAGAAGCTGGATGCCCGGCTTGGCCGTTTCCGGCACGCCCAGGATCGCCTTGAACTGCGAAGACCAGACGTCGTAGCTGGTCGCGAGATCGACGTCGTAGGTGCCCAGATCGGTGGCCTCGGCGGCGAGATGCCAGCGGGCCTCGCTGTCGCGCAGCTCCTCTTCCTTGCGGCTTTGGGCAAGCGCGAGCCTGACCAGCCGGGAGGCCGGCTCGAGCAGGCCCCAATCGCGCGAGGTCGGCGCGCGCGGCTCGCGGTAATACATCGCGATGGTGCCCAGAACCACGCCGTCGTGGTTGATGATCGGCAACGACCAGCAGGCGCGCAGCCCGAAGGAGAGCACGAAATCGCGCGGGCCGGCCCACAACGGATCGGTCGCGATATCGCTGACGATCACGGGAAGTTTGCGGTAGGCGGCCGTTCCGCAGGACCCGGCACACGGTCCGATCTCGATGCCGTCGATCGCCTGATAGTAGGTGTCGGGAAGGCTCGGCCCCGCGGCCGGACGCAGGTGACGGCCGTCGGGCTTGAGCAGCAGGATAGAGCAGATCGCCGGCGGTGCGAGGCTTTCCACGAGCACGGCGATATGGCTGAGCGTCTCGCGCAGGCCCGCGCCGCTCGCCATCAAATCGATGATCTCGCCCTGCACTTCGAGAAGCTCCAATGTCGGAAGCTCCCTCTTGTCGAAGTGCGGAACGATTCGGCTATAGGTATCGGGCAAAGCCGCCAGACCCCCGG
>DASWOE010000069.1:0-6521 GCA_036398875.1 Rhizomicrobium sp. | reverse complement strand
ACGGCGGCGTGCAGGATGCCGTCCCGCCCGGCGCCACCGCGGCAGGCCCGCTGCAGGCGATCATCGACGCCCATCTGCGCCAGCTCGAACGCGAGGCGGCGGCCATTTGCGCGGAGGTTCCGTGATGCGCCAGACAGCGGCCGCCGCATTGCTTGCGATGCTCCTGACGATGCCCGCTTCCGCCGACGATTTGGCGCCGCCGCGGCCCGATACACCCTGGCGCGGCGACAGCTATGTCCTGCCGCCGGGCGCGCCGGTGCCGCTGCCGCAGGCGCCACAGGGCATCGATCCGCGCCACGCCTACAGCCTGTCCGAACTGATCGACATCGCGCAGTCCGCCAATCCGCAGACCCGTGTCGCCTGGGACCAGGCGCGCATCGCCGCGCAATCCGCCGGCATCGCCGAGGCGGCGTTCCTGCCGAACCTGTCGGCCGTGATCCTGGGCGGCTACCAGACGGGCCGCGATCGCTCCACGCTCACCACTTTGCACGGCGAGAGCGCCACGGGCGTGGTTTCCGCGCTCACCCTGCAATGGCTGTTGTTCGATTTCGGCCAGCGTTCGGCCTTGCTCGAAGCCGCGCGCCAGCACGCGACCGTTTCCGATATCGCCTTCACGGCCGAACATCAGGCGGTCATCTATAAAGTGAGCCTGGCCTATTATGCGAGCGCGGCCGCCCGTATCCGGGCCCGCAACGCCGCCGTCGCGGAGAAAGATGCGCGCGAGATCCAGGCGGCGGCGGAGGACCGGCTGCGCCACGGCATCGCCACGACGCTGGAGGTCGCGCAGGCCCGCCAGGCGACCGCCCAGGCCGAATTGTCGTTGGTTGAGGCCGATGGCGCGGCCGAAGATGCGCGTGTGACGGTGCTGGCCGCGATGGGCATTTCGCCGCTGGCCAAGATCGTCATCGCCGATCCGCCGCAGCACGATCTCAACGGCAGCGTCCTGCCCGACGTCGAGCGGTTGGTCGCCGCCGCGCTCGGCCGGCGCACCGATGTGCTTGGGGCGTCGGCCGGGCATGGCGAAAGCCTGGCGCGACTGGACGCGGCGCAAGCCGAATACCTGCCCAAGCTGTTCGTCGCCGCGACGGGCTCCTACGCCTCCGGAAGCCTCGATGCCGGCGCGTTCTCGCTGGCCGACAACGCGCTGCCGAGCAGCAATCTGGCGGCCAACCGCTCCGGCGTGACGGTCTTTGTCGGTATCAAGATACCGATCTATGACGGCGGCGTGCGCGATGCCGCCGTCGAACAGGCGCGCGCCGACGCCGACCGCACGGCCGCTCTGGCGGATGCATCGAGCCTGGAAGCGGCACGGCAGATCGTCGCCGCCAGCAACGCGGTGAAGACGAGTCTTGCGGCCCATGCCGCCGCGCGCGCCCTCGAGGCCGCGGCGCAGACGACGTTCGACGCGGCGCTCGCCTCCTACCGCCATGGCGTGGGATCGATCACCGACGCGATGGCGGCCGAGATCCAGCTCCTTGGGGCGCGCAATGCCGTGGGCGATGCCGGCAGCACGGCCTTGGCCGCCGCCGCGACGCTCGCCTTCGCGACGGGCATTCTGGGCTCGGCGCCCCCCTAGGCCGGCGCCGCATGATCCAGTCCTCCATCCTCGCTTTGTTGGTCGGCATCACGGCCGGGATCATCCTCCTGGCCGGCCGGCTGAAATTGCCGGCGTCGATCGTGCTGGTGATCGGCGGCGTCGGGCTGGCCTTCCTGCCCGGCGTTCCCGCCATCCGGCTCGATCCGCAATTCGTGCTCACGCTGCTCCTGCCGCCCATCATCTATGCGACGGCCATCGATGTGAGCTGGCGCGATTTCCGCGCCAATCTGCGCCCGATCGTTCTGCTGGCCTTTGGCGGCGTGCTCGTCACGGCCTGCGCGACGGCTGCCGCGGCCCACATCCTGCTCGGGCTGCGCTGGCCGGTCGGCTTCGTGCTCGGCGCGCTGGTTTCGCCCACCGACGCCGAAGCGCCGCTCACCATCCTGCGCCGCTTGAGGCTTCCCAGGCGCCTGGTGGTCGTCATCGAGGGCGAGGGGCTGGCGAACGACGCGACCGCGCTCGTGCTCTACAAATTCGCGGTGGCCGCCGCCGGTGCCGCCGCGCTCTCCCTCCAATCCGCCGTGCTCTCCTTCTCGGCCATCGTCGCCGGAGAGATCGTCTGGGGCGTCGCCGTGGGCTGGACGGTGCTGCGAGTCCGGCGGTGGGCGCGCGACATCCAGGTCGAGCTGCTGTTCTCCATCCTGACGCCGTTCCTGGCCTTTCTTCCGCCGGAGGGACTCGGCGGCTCGGGCGTGCTGGCGACGGCGGCCGCGGGCCTTTACGTCGGCTGGAACGGACCGCGCCTGATCGGCGCCTCGACGCGGCTGCAGCGGACCATCTTCTGGCGGTTCTTCATCGATGCCACCGCCAGTCTCCTGTTTCTGACGACCGGGCTGCAGGTCCGCACGCTGATGGTCGGCGCCGAGCACCATCCCGCCGCGCAATGGCTGACGGCAGGCGTGCTGGTGGGTGCCGTCGTCGTGCTGACGCGCTTTGCCTGGGTCTTTCCGGCGACCTATGTCCCGCGCTGGCTGTTTCCCGGGCTGGCGCGGCGCGATCCCCTGCCGCCCTGGCAGTGGACCTTCACCGTCGCGTTCATCGGCATACGCGGCGCCATCTCGCTGGCGGCGGCGCTCGCCTTGCCGGCATCGTTTCCCGAGCGCGACCTCCTGCTGGTCGTGACCTTTGCGGTGATCGTCGTCACGCTGATCGGTCAGGGCCTGCTGCTGTCGCCGGTCGTCCGTGCCTTGAGGCTGGGCGATGCCGGCGAGAAAGAGCGCCGTGCCGAGCGCGCCGGCGAGATCGCCATCCGTCTCGCGGCGCTCAGGCGATCGACCGCCCTGATCGAGAACGAGAAGCTTCGCCCCGATGTCGCGGCGAACTTGCGGGCCCACCAGGCCGACCGCGCCGCACGCATCGAGGAGGCCGCCGGCCATGGCGTCATTCTCCACGATGTCATCGAACTGCAGATGCTCGACAGCGAGCGCGCCGCCGTCGATCAGGCCTATCGCGCCGGTCGCCTGCGCGACGAAAGCCGGCGCAGGATCGAATACGAGATCGATCTGCGCGAGCTGCAGATTCGCAATCACCGCAGCGAAGACTGACCGGGCAAGCGCCTTTCGTACAAAAGTGCGGCGTGCCTTCAAATATCCGCTCGCCCGCGCCGCTTAGCCTCGTCTCATCCCAAGCGACCTGCGCCAAGCAGCGGAGACATCGATGACGATTGCCCCAAAAATAGCAAAGCCGCTTCCCGTCCCGAACGGCGACTTCTACGGGATCGCGGAAAGCCTGGCGCCCGACGAGCTGGCGGTCGTCAAGAAGGTCCGCGACTTCATGGAGACCAAGGTCGCGCCCGTCATCGGCAAATACTGGGCCGACGACGCCTTCCCGTTCGAACTGGTGGCGCCGTTCAAGGAATTGGGCATCGGCGGCCTCGGCCTCGCCGGCTATGGCTGCGCCGGCGGGAGCCAGAAGCTGTTCGGCTGCGTCGCCATGGAGATGGCGCGCGTCGATCCGTCCTTCTGCACCTTCTTCGGCGTGCATGACGGCCTCGCCATGGGCTCGATCGCTCTCGACGGTTCCGAAGAGCAGAAACGGAAATGGCTGCCCGCGATGGCGCGGATGGACGTCATCGGCTGCTTCGGCCTGACCGAGCCGCTGGTCGGTTCGGGCGCCGCCGGCGGCCTCACCACCACCGCGCAGCGCGACGGCGACGGCTGGATCCTGAACGGACAGAAGATGTGGATCGGCAATTCGCCCTGGTGCGATGTCTCGATCATCTGGGCGCGCGACGTCGCCGACAACCAGGTCAAGGGCTTCATCATCGAGAACAAGTCCACCCCCGGCTTCGCCGTCGAGAAGATCGAGCACAAGATGGCGCTCAAGGTCGTGCAGAACGGCCTCATCACCATGAAGGATTGCCGCGTGGCGGAGGCCAACCGCCTCCAGGGCGGCAACTCGTTCAAGGACACCGCGCGGGTTCTGCGCATGACCCGCTACATGGTGGGCTGGGCCTCGACCGGCTGCCAGATGGGCGCCTACGAGAACGCGCTCGCCTACACCCAGAAGCGCAAGCAGTTCGGCAAGCCGATCGCCTCGTTCCAGCTCGTGCAGGATCTGCTGGCCAAGATGCTGGGCAACCTCACCGCGTGCCAGTGCCTGATGATGCGGCTGGCGGAGCTGGACGATCAGGGCCGGATGCTCGATCACCACGCCGCGCTCGCCAAATCGTTCGGCACCGCGAAGATGCGCGAGACGGTGGCCTGGGCCCGCGAGCTGTGTGGCGCCAACGGCATCGTCATCGACAACAATGTCGGCAAGTTCTTCTGCGACGCCGAGGCCCTCTACTCCTATGAGGGCACCTACCAGATGCAGAATCTCATCATCGGCAAGGCCGTCACCGGCCTCAGCGCCTTCGTCTGATCGCGACGCAGCAAGGAGAACCGCCATGGCCGCGCTTACGCTCGACAACGTGCTCTATGAGACGAAAGGCGCGATCGCCTATGTGACGCTGAACCGGCCCCAGGTGATGAACGCGCTCAACACGCCGACCTGGAAGGACATGCGTGCCGCGTTCGAGGCCGCCCGCGACGACGACGCCGTCCGGGGCGTCGTCCTGACCGGCGCCGGCAAGGCCTTCATCGCGGGCGCCGATATCGGCGAACTCGCCAAGGTCTCGGCCTTCGAAGCGGAGCAGGCCAGCCGCATCGGCCAGGGGGTGCTCGATCTCGTCGAGAATCTCGGCAAGCCGGTGATCGCGGCGATCAACGGCTTCGCCCTGGGCGGCGGCTGCGAGACGGCGATCGCCTGCACGCTGCGCCTCGCGGCCCCGACCGCGCGCTTCGGCCAGCCGGAGGTCAAGCTCGGCCTGCCGCCGGGCGGCGGCGGCACGCAGCGTCTGCCGCGCCTGATCGGCAAGGCGCGGGCGCTGCGCCTGATCCTCACCGGCGCGATGATCGACGCGACGGAAGCGCTCCGCATCGGCCTGATCGACGAGATCGTGGCCGCCGACCAGCTCGTCGCCCGCGCCGAGGCGATCCTGACCCAGATCGCGGCCAACGCGCCGATCGCGGTCCGCCTCGCCCTCGAAGCGGCGAACAAGGGCCTCGACACCAGCCAGGGCGAAGGCCTGCTGCTGGAGGCGTCCTATTTCGGCCTCTGCGCCGCCACCGAAGACAAGCGCGAAGGCACCGCCGCCTTCCTCGAAAAGCGGGCTCCGCAATTCCAGGGCCGCTGATACGCTCTCAACCAGGAGACGCCCCAATGCCCAACGACAACATCTTCAGCGGCCTGAAAGTCGTCGATCTCGCGAGCTTCATCGCGGGACCGAGCGCCGCGGTGATCCTCTCGGACTTCGGCGCCGACGTCGTCAAGGTCGAGCCGCCGTCCGGCGAGCTCTGGCGCATGGCGCACAAGGTTGCGCCGCAGCCGCGGGCCGACGAGCCCTATCCCTGGCACCTTGCCAATCGCAACAAGCGCGGGATCGCGCTCGACCTGAAGACGGCCGGTGCGCGCGAGATCCTGGAGCGCCTGGTCAAATGGGCCGACGTCCTGATCGTCAACACGCCCCATCCGGCGCGCAAGAAGCTGAAGCTCGAATATGACGACGTCGCGCCGTGGAATCCGCGCCTGATCTATGCCGACATCACCGGCTTCGGCGAAAAGGGCCCCGATGCCGATCTGCCCGGCTTCGACATCACCTCCTATTGGGCGCGAAGCGGTCTTCTGTCGATGACCCGCGATGCGGGCGAACCGCCGACCTGGCCGGTGGCCGGCAGCGGCGACAATGCCACCGCCGTCGGCCTCTATTCGGCGATCGTGACGGCGCTCTATCGCCGCGAGAAGACCGGCCGGGGTTCCCACGTCACGACCTCGCTGCTCGCGCAGGGCGTGTGGTCGGCGAGCGTCTCCATCCAGGGCGCGCTTTGCGGCGCGAAATTCTACGACCAGCACGACCGCACCCACCCGGCCAATGCCGCGATGAACGTCTATCGCGCCTCCGACGGCACCTGGTTCGTGCTTCTGGTCACGCCCGACAAGATCGCGGCGCTGGCCAAGGCGATCGGACGCGCCGATCTGCTGACCGATGCCCGGTTCTCGACCCCCGCGAACCTCGCGCAGAACCGGCCGCAGCTGGCGGCGATCCTCGACGAAGCCTTCAGCGCGCAGCCGATGGCGCACTGGTACGAGGCTTTCAGCGGCGTCCACGTCACCTTCGGCGCGGTGCGCGGTCCGGAGGACGTCGTCAACGATCCGCAGCTGCGCGCCAACGACATCGTCGTTCCGATCGAGGGCGTCAGCAGCAAGCTGACGTCGACGGTCAGCAGCCCGATCCAGATGCAGGGCGTCGCCAAGGTGCCGGCCCGCCGCGCGCCGCATCTGGGCGAACACACCGACCAGGTGCTCGCCGAGCTGGGCTTCACGGCCAGCGAGATCGGCGCCCTGCACGCCGGCGGCGCCGTTTCGGTCGCCGCGCACAAGCCGG
>DASWOE010000068.1:0-9389 GCA_036398875.1 Rhizomicrobium sp. | reverse complement strand
CCGCGAGACCCGCGATATCCTCGATGACGCCGGTTTCGTTGTTGGCGAACAGCAGCGAGACCAGGACACGGCCCTTGCCGTTCATCAGCAGCGAGCGGAACTGTTCCGGCTCGATGCGGCCATTCTCGTTGACAGGAACCTCCGTGAGCTTGAGGCCCGGCGCCGTTTCGGGCAGCGACGCAGCGACGGCGCGCACGCTGTCATGGGCCGTGGCGGCGACGAACAGGCGTATGACCCGTTCGCCCGTCTCCAGCGCGGCCGCGACGGCGCCGCGCAGCGCCAACGTATTGGCTTCGGTCCCGCCGCTGGTGAAGATCACTTCGCTCGCCTTGGCGCCGGCGAAGGCGGCGACCTGCTCGCGCGCGTCCTCGACCAGCGCGCGCGCCGCGCGGCCGGCGGCATGCACGGAGGACGGGTTGCCGCACATGTCGAGCGCCTTCAGGACGGCGGCTTTCGCCTCCGGCCGCAACGGCGACGTCGCGTTGTGATCCAGGTAGATCATGGTGCTGCGATCAGGCCGCTTCTTCGCGCACTTCTTCTTCGCGCACCTCGGTGTTGTTCGCGGCCGGCGCGGCGCAGGGCTGGGCGCGGCCGAGCACGCGCTTCTCCACCACGTCCGACAGCGACACGCCCGAAAGGAAGACATGAATCTGGCGGCCAAGCTCCTCTCACAGATCGTGGGTCACGCAGCGCGCGCCCTGGCCGGTGCAGCCCGTGGCGCTGCCCGGCTTGCAGCGGGTGGCGGCGATCGGCTCGTCCACGGCGACGATGATGTCGGACACGCGGGTCTCGCCGGAGGGCCGGCTGAGCCGATAGCCGCCGCCGGGGCCGCGGACGCTCTTGACCAGGCCGCTGCGGCGGAGCTTGGCGAAAAGCTGCTCCAGATAGGAGAGCGAAATCTCCTGGCGCTGGGCGATATCCGCCAGCGAAACCGGCTTGTTGGCGGCCTCGTGCTGGGCCAGATCGGCCATCGCCATCACGGCGTAACGTCCTTTGGTGCTGAGGCGCATGGCCCATTCTCCTTTCGCGAAGCGCGTTTTGCCTTGCTTTCAAGGGGCCCCATCGGTGTATGAACAGGCCCGCCGCGCTGGGAATCTCTCCGCCGGATATAGATTTCCCCACTAGCATGGTCAAGTATTGGCGTGTCGCACTTCGTGCATATCTGCAATCCCTTGAAATCCGCGCCGGATTTCGGGTCTTTGCCACCCCGAAAACCCGAGTAATTCGTTATAAATAGGCCTCACGGAAGAACCCATGCCTGAAATCATCCTGCCTGGCCCATCGGGTCGCATCGAAGCCCGCTATCAGCGCCAGAAGGCGGCTGGCGCCCCGATGGCGCTGGTGCTGCATCCCCACCCGCAATTCGGCGGCACGATGAACAACCCGCTCGTCTATGACCTGTTTCACATGTTCCACAAGCTGGGCTGCACCACCGTGCGGTTCAACTTCCGGGGGGTAGGACGCAGCCAGGGGACGTTCGATTCGGGGTCCGGCGAGCTCTCGGACGCCGCCGCCGTGCTAGACTGGATGAACACGCTCTATCCCAATCCGTCCAATGTCTGGGTCTGCGGCATATCCTTCGGCGCCTGGATCGGCATGCAGCTGCTGATGCGCCGGCCGGAGATCACCGGTTTCGTCTCCATCGCGCCGCCCGCCAGCATGTACGACTTCGCGTTCCTGGCGCCCTTCCCCGCCTCGGGCCTGATCGTCCATGGCACCCGCGACCAGGTGGTGCCGGAGCCGGACGTGCAGAAGCTGGTCGATCGGCTGACCGCCCAAAAGGGCATCAAGATCACCTACGACAAGATCGAAGGCGCCAACCACTTCTTCGACAAGAAGGAAGCCGAGGTCGTCGAGTCGGTCGAGGGCTACGTCAAAGAGATGATGAGCAAGCCGCGCGAAGGGCGTTGAGACATTGTGGGCGATCGCAATCGTCTTGATCGGCATGCTGACGGGACCTCAGGTCTTCGTCGTGCCGGATGCCGGAACCTTCAAGGACAAGGCTGCGTGCCAGGCCGGCATCGCCGCCTCCGTCCCCGCCAAGCTTGATCCGAGCGCCAAGGCGCAATGGCAGGCTGGCTACCGCCAATATGTCTGCGTGCGCGTGCACGGAGTCGGCCCGCCCCATTAGGGTGCGCGGTGGAATTTCCCGCCGCGCGTCGGCGCCTTCACGCCGGTCGTCGTCGGCAGGCTGAGCGCCAGGCCCTTCACCGAGCGCGCGGCGAGATAGGCGAAGGCCTCCGCCTCGACGAAATCGCCGTTCCAGCCGGCGTCTTCCGCCGAAAGCACCGGTGCGTTCACCCGCGCACGCAGGCCGTCCATCAAGGTTCGATTGTGCCGGCCGCCCCCCATGACGATCCAGGCATTGGGCATGTCGGCGAAGTGCTCGCGGGCTTTCGCGATGGAGGCGGCGGTGAAGGCGGTGAGCGTCGCGGCGCCGTCCTGCGGCGGCAATCCCTCGACCGCGGCCATGCCGAAATCGAGGCGATCGAGCGATTTGGGCGGCACGACATCGAAGAATTTGTTCGCCAGCATCGCGTTCAGCGCGGCGTCGTCGATCCTGCCCGTGCGCGCGAAATCGCCGTTCTCATCGACCGGGCGGCCGCTGTGGCGCTGCATCCAGTCGTCGATCGGGGCGTTGCCGGGGCCGGTGTCGAAGGCCAGCACGCCGTCCTTGCCGATATAGGTCACATTGGCGACCCCGCCGATGTTCACCAGCACGATGGGCAGATCATAGGCCCCGGCCTTGCGAACAAGCGCGGCATGATACAGCGGCACCAGCGGCGCGCCCTGCCCGCCCGCCTTCACATCGGCCGAGCGGAAGTCGTTGACCACGTCGATGCCGGTCAGCCGCGCCAAGAGCGCGCCGTCGCCGATCTGCCAGGTCCAGCGCTGGGCGGGACGGTGAAGGATGGTCTGGCCGTGGAAGCCGATCAGCGCCACGTCGCGCGGCGCCAGGCCGGCCTTCGCCAGGAGCGCCTTGACCGCTCGCGCATGCGCCTCGGTCAAGAGCCGCTCGGCATCGCGGATCGACCAGGGGACCGGGCCGCCCGCGGCCACCGTCTGGGCATCGTCCAGCGCCTGGCGCAGCACCGCGCGCATCGCAGCGTCGTAAGGCAGACCAAGCGCCGGACCAGGGATGGCGATATTCTCGCCGTCGGTATCGACCAGGGCGGCATCGACGCCGTCGAGCGACGTTCCGCTCATGAGACCCATGATTTTCTGAACCTTGGCCATTTGTGCTACATACCCACCCCTTCCAAGCCCGTCATCGCCCGGCTTGTCCGGGCGATCCATTTTCTTGAGAAAAACTGGGTCGCCCGCGTAAAGCGGACGATGACGAGATGGAGGAATAGTACGACAACCTCAGCATCGAGTAACTCAAATGCCGTCCGCGCCCGCCTTCCGCTCCGAATTCCTCCGCACCTTCGTGGAGCGCGGCGCCTATTACGCGGTTTCCGAGCCCTGGGAAGAGCTGGACAGGCTGTTCGCGAGCGAGCGGGTCACGGCCTATATCGGGTTCGACTGCACCGCCAAGTCGATGCATATCGGCAATCTGGTGCAGCTCATGACGCTGCGCCGCCTGCAGCAGGCCGGCCACCGCCCGATCCTGCTGATGGGCGGGGGCACGACCAAGGCCGGCGATCCGTCCGGCAAGGACGAGATGCGCCTGATCCTCACCCCGGAGCAGATCGAGGCGAACAAGCGCAGCATGCTTTCGGGCGTGCGGCACCTGCTCCAGTTCGGCGACGGGCCCGCCGACGCGATCATGGTCGATAACGCCGAGTGGCTCGACCGGCTCGAATACATCCCGTTCCTGCGCGAGGTGGGCAAGCACTTCTCGGTCAACCGCATGCTGACGATGGACAGCGTCAAGCTGCGCCTCGACCGCGAGCAGCCGATGAGCTTCCTGGAGTTCAACTACTCGATCATGCAGGCCTATGACTATGTCGAGCTTCACAAGCGCTATGGCTGCCGGCTGCAATCGAGCGGCTCGGACCAGTGGGGCAACGTCGTGTCGGGGATCGAGCTCGGCCGGCGCATGGGGCTGCCGCAGCTCTTCGCGCTATCGACGCCGCTGATCACCACCTCGTCCGGCGCCAAGATGGGCAAGTCGGTGGCGGGCGCGGTATGGCTGAACAAGGAGATGCTGAGCGTCTACGACTATTGGCAGTTCTGGCGCAACACCGAGGACGGCGATGTCGGCCGCTTCCTGCGCATCTTCACCGACCTGAAGGCGGACGAGATCGCGCGCCTCGAAGCGCTCGAAGGCGCGGAGCTGAACGAGGCGAAGAAGATCCTCGCGACCGAAGCGACCGCGGTGCTGCACGGCCGTGCCGCGGCGGACGAGGCGGCGCAGACCGCGCGACGCACCTTCGAGGAAGGCGCGCCGGCCGAGGGCTTGCCCACGATCGTCGCGAAATTGCCGGAAGGGATTCTCACGCTTGCCGTCGCCAGCGGCCTGGCGGCGTCGAATTCCGAGGCCCGCAAGCTGATCGCGAATAACGGCCTCAAGCTCAACGATGTCGCGGTGAGCGACCCGCGCCTCGTCGTCGAGCCCTCGGCGCTGACGCCCGAGGGCATCTTGAAGCTGTCGAGCGGCAAGAAGCGGCACGTCCTGGTGAGGCCGGCCTAACGCGGCTTCGGCGCCGGCGGCGACGAGTTCTCCGGCGTCACCGTCACGGGCGCCGGCGTGGCGTTGGACGGCGCGTTGGCGGCATCGGGCATCTTGCCTTCGAAAACGCGCCGCAGGATGCCAGGGGTCACCATCGACAGCGGATTGATGCTGATCTTGGGTTCGTCGGCATCGCCGCTCACGCTGTAGACCAGGCCGATGATGCCTTCGCCGGGCTTGGAGATCAAAAGATCGCCGACCAGCGGAATGACGCCCAACACGCTGTTGATGCCGAACAGCGGCACCAGCGTACCTTTGAGTTCGATGTCGTTCTTCGGCCGGTCGATATAGCCGGCGGCGCTGATGCCGATCGCCGGTCCCGTCGCGCGCGCATTGGCGATGGCGAGCACGTCGTTCTTGGCGCTGAAAGGCACCTTCAGATCGTCCACCGCGATCCCGCCGCCCTGCATGAGATTGCCGAATCCGATCAGCGAGCCGGCGCTGAACAGCCGCGCCAGGAAGGGCTGGTTGAGCAGGCGAAAATCCTTCAGTCGCGCCATCCCCTCATAGTCGTTCGCGGCCGGATCGGACGCGGCGGACGCCGCCGCGGGACCGTGCAGCGTCACCTTCAGGTCGAAATTGCCGCCCTTGATGCTGGCGAAGCCGAGCAGGCCATGCGCGAGCGTGCCGAAATCGCTGGTCGCAAGGACCAGCCGGCGGTCGTTGCCGACAGGGGCGATACTGCCGGTCAGGCTCGCGGATTTTCCGATTCTGGCCGCGAGCGCCATCGTCGCCGGCCGGTCGGCATTGCCGGCAACGTCGAGCGCGAAGGGGGTAAGCACGACGCCGCCGCGCAAGACGACCCGATCGAGCTTGGCATCGACGTGGAACGGCTCGTCCAGGGCCTTGGACGTTCCAGACGCAGGTTTCCCGCCGCCGCCCGCACTGCCGCGCCCGGCGAACTGGGTGCCGTCCAGCGAATGGCCGCGGAACGCGATATCCAGCCCGGCAGCGCCGCGCTTCATGAGAAAGGCGAAGTCGTTCGACGCGCCCGCGCGCACCGCCGGAGCGTCCAGCGTCGCCAGCTTGCCGCCGTCGTCGAATGCCAGGGTCATCGTGGCCTGAAGGCTTGGGCCGGTGATCGCGACATCGGCTTTGCGCAGCGTGGTGTGCGGACCGAAGGCAAGTTGCGCCCGCCCCGCCGCCGGAAAGCCCGCGGGCTTGCTGATGCCGACCAGATCGACGGCGAGGACGGCCGGCGTCAGGTCGAGCGCGAGATCGCCGGCCACCAACTGGCCACGCCTGCCCGTCAGCGTTCCGCTGACGCCGACCGGCCCCCGCACATAGTCGGCGGCATGAAAGCCGAGCGCATCGCGGCCCGCCTGATCCAGCAGGCCCTTCACGCCGACCGTCGTCGTGACCGCGCCGGCGCCCTTGAAATCCTCCAGCCAATCGATCGCGAGGCGCGACGTCGCCAGATTTGCCGCGCCATAGGCGTGCAGGTGGGCGTTGTCGATGTCGAAGGTCATGGCGCCGTCGGTCAGGCGCGTGTTCTTGCCCAAGGAAATTCCGAAACCGGTCGTGGCCGCCCGGACGGAAATCGCGACGTCATCGACACCCAGATCCCGGCGCATCGGGATGTGGAAATCGAGATCGATGGCGGCCTGGCCGGAGGTCGCATCGGGGTCGATGCCGAAGCGCGTGGCGTAGTTCAGAGGCTGCAGGTCCGTGAGCTTCAGGATGTCCGTCATCGAGCCTTCGACATGAGCGGTGACGTCGCCGGGCGAGCTGGGCGCGCTCAGATCGGGAATGGCGGCCCGGCCATGGCTCAAGACGAGCGGGCCGATGCGGCCCCGCGATATGTCCGCGCCGAAACTGTTGCCGGTCAATCTGGCACTGGCATAGAGGCCGGTCAGGTGGGTCAGGCCGCGCACATAGTTGAGCTCGGCATTGGCGATGGGAAAGGTCATCGACAGGGCGCCGTCGGGCATGACCGGCAAGTCCATGGCGCCGGCGGGAAGGTGGGTTTCGAACACGATGGGACCCAGCGTGCCGGACGGGATGTTCGCGTCGATCCAGCCGCGCGCGCCCGCGCCGATGTCGAGCGGCCAATAATGCAGCAGGTCGCGCACCGCGAGCGGTTCGATACGGCCCTTCAAGTCCATCGCCGGCGACTGGTTGTCGACCAGCGTGATCTTGCCCGACGCCGACAGCGCCAGCGCGCCGCCGCGGGTGCCGAGATTGTCGATCAGGATGTCGTGCGTGGCGGGCACATAGCTTCCCTCGAGCACCGCCAGGGGAACGAAGACGGGTTGGGCAAAGGTGCCGGGCAAGGCAAGCGCCGTCTTGTCGGCCGTCAGATCGACGCCCAGCCGCGTGACCGCGCCGGACGCGTCGTAGAAAAACCGCAGGCCGCCGGCCATATGGGCGC
Source organism: Rhizomicrobium sp. (assembly GCA_036398875.1). Taxonomy (GTDB): domain Bacteria; phylum Pseudomonadota; class Alphaproteobacteria; order Micropepsales; family Micropepsaceae; genus Rhizomicrobium. The sequence goes on along the minus strand of DASWOE010000068.1, from coordinate 2,343 downwards.
GCAGGCGATCGGAGAGGAGCGTAGCGTCGCGCAGGGAAATGCGCGCCGTCGCGCGGTCGTAGCGCCCGTCGAGATGCAGCGTGGATATCTTGACGGGGCCGCGCACGCCGACGATGGCGGCGCTGCCGCTGCTGTCGATCGCAAAGCTGGCGTCCAGCAGATGCGTGCCCCGGATGGAGAATTGCGAAGAAAAATTGCCGGTCATCGCCACGCTTTGGAGGAAGCGGAACATCCTGGCGTTGCGGCCGAGCGCGGCGATGTCCAGGTGCTGCACCCGGACCGTGCCGCGGACGGGGCCGGCCTTCGGCGGCAGGCGCAATTCGCCGGCGATATGGGCGGGACGGCCCGACACCTCGATATCGGCCTCGAGCGAAGCGACGAGATCCTGGCCCGCGGTGGAAATGCGGACATCGGCCTTCGGCGCGACGAGAAACAGGCCCGTCGTCTCGTCCATGAAGGCGACACGCGCATCGCGCACCGCGAAGCTCTCCAGCGAGGAGGCGCTGGCGCTGTTCTTGTTGATGGCGTCGGTGATGCGGTTGATGATGTCGTTCTGGCTCTCGTCGTGCTCGACGCCGAGCCGCAGCGAGCCGTCGGCATTGCGCACCATGGTCAGCTGCACCCCCACCAGGGTGATCCGGGTCACGACGACGTCGCCCCGCAGGAAAGGCTGGGCCGCCAGATCGATGTCGGCCTGGGGGGCCTGGGCGATGATCCGGCCGCGGGAATCGAAGACCCGGGCGCCGAGGACAACCAAATTCACGCGCCCCTGGTCGCGCGACCATTCGACGGCGGCCTGGTCGTATTTGACCGTGATGCCCGGCAGCGCCTGCGCCAGGGCGTCGGAGATCTGGCCCGAGAGCGGTCCCAGCGAGATCGGGCCCACCAGCAGGCGCAGCGCGGCCCCGACCGCGAAGAACAGAACCGCAACGCCCAGCGCGGACAGCACCAAGGCGGTCCGGCTGATATGGTGCGACTTCACGTACCGCCCGAGATAGGACGCGTTCCAGGCCTCGGCCAGGGTCGCGCGAACGGCCTTGGAAACCGCCCCGGCGGCGTTGTCCGATGTGGGGTCTTGGGCCAACGGACCTCTACCTCTAACCCCCGATGGTTGCGGATATAAAGGGCCCCAAGCTTGGCCCGCGCAACCGGATCGGGTATCAGCTTATGACCCATAGTTAAGGGCTGGGTAAATGCCCTATCGCCACTCGGGAGACCCAATGGAACTCAAGCCCGGCGACAAGGCACCCAAGTTCCGTCTTGCCACCGACGGCGGCGATGACATATCGAGCACCGCACTCAAGGGAAACCCGTTCGTCCTGTATTTCTATCCCAAGGACGACACGTCGGGATGCACCCGCGAGGCGATCGGTTTTTCGGATGCCGCCAAGACATTCGCGGCGCTGGGCGTTGCGGTGATCGGGGTTTCCAAGGACAGCCCGGCCAGCCACGACAAGTTCAAGGCCAAACACAAGCTGCGGGTCGCCCTGGCATCGGATCCGGACACAAAGACCGCCGCCGATTACGGGGTTTGGGTGGAAAAGAGCATGTATGGGCGGAAATATATGGGAATGGAGCGGGCGACGTTCCTGATCGACGGCGCCGGGGTCATCCGCCATATCTGGCGCAAAGTGAAGGTCGATGGGCACGTAAAGGACGTGCTGGCGGCGGCGAAGTCGCTGGCATGAAGCCCCACTGGCCGAAATCGGGCATCGGCCCAAGGTTAACCTCTCGGTCGTTTTTCTGGGGTAAGAGCTTGATTCAACGCCGACGTTTAAGTGAAATGCGTCCGGTTGGGATCGGCGCAAAAGACGCAAGCAAGGGAAATGTTGGCATGGCGGAGACGCTCGTCGAGCGCGTCTGGGCTTGGCTCCATGAGACGTTTCCGGAGCGGCAGATCTATATCCGCAGCGACGGGCGGGTGCAGTTCTTCACCTTCGGCCCGACCCTGCAGGCCACGCTCGCCGGCCTGTCGCTGATCTTCCTGGGCTGGGTCGCTTTTGCGACCGTCAACGTCATCTTCAAGGATCGCATCATCTCGGCGAAGGACCGCCGCTATCAGCAGATGCAGTCGGCCTATGAGAACCGCGTGGCCGACCTGCAGCTGTCCTATGACGAATTGAACGGCGCCCTGGTTTCGGCGGAGGACCGTTTCAAGGCGACCGCCGACGAACTGCAGATCAAGCAGAACACCATCATGAAATTCCTCGACCGCCGCCGGCAGGTCGATTCCACCATCACCGGCCTCACCAACACCGGCATCCGCACCGGCGCGGCGAGCGCCCCGGCCGACTCAGGCGATGTCGGCGCGCCCAGCGACAGCGTCGAGGGAGCGCCGCCGCC
>DASWOE010000067.1:0-3583 GCA_036398875.1 Rhizomicrobium sp. | reverse complement strand
TACCTTCATGAGATTGAATAGCGTCGCGGCCGGCCTGCTGGTCGCCGGACTGGCATTTCTGGCGCCGTCCTTGGCAAATGCGGCACCGCAGGACTTCGAGCTGACCAACAACACCGGCTACGACATCAAGGCGGTCTGGATCGGTCCGACGTCCAGCGACGACTGGGGCGACGACGTCATGGGCGACGACGAATTGGAAAACGGCGCCACGCAGCCCATCGTGTTCCCCCATGGCCGCCGCGCGACCTGCCATTGGGATCTGAAAGTCCAGTATTCCGACGACGACACCACGGCGCAGTGGCTCAATTTCGATCTCTGCACGATCTCGTCGATCACGCTCAGCTACAACCGCAACACCGGCAAGACCTGGGCGAAGTGGAAATAGCCTGACGGCCCTGAAGACGCGAAAGACCCGGACGGCCAGGCCGCCCGGGTCTTTCTTTTACCCGATCCCCAGCTGGGCCTTGGCGAAGTCCAGCGCCGCCTTGTAGTCCGCCTTGCCGTTCGGCGCCCGCAGCGGCACGCCCGCGACCAGCACATGCTTGGGCGCCTTGTAGCCGGCCAGCCGCTGCTGCACATGGGCGCGCAGGTCCGCCGCGTCGAACGCCGCGCCCGGCGCCAGCGTCACCACCGCCGTCACCGCCTGGCCCCATTTGTCGTCCGGCACGCCGACCACCAGCGCGTCGTCGATGGCGCGATGGCGCTTCAAGCTCTCCTCGACCTCCTCGGGATAGACCTTCTCGCCCGCCGTGTTGATGCACACGCTGCCGCGGCCGAGCAGCGTCAGCGTGCCGTCCGCCTCCACCACGCACCAATCGCCCGGCATGGAATAGCGCACGCCGCCGATGGTCTTGAACGTCTCGGCGGTCTTCTTCGCGTCCTTGTAATAGCCGAGCGGAATCGGCGGCGGCATGGCGATGATGCCCGGCACGCCCGAGCCCGGCGCCACCGCGCGGCCCTCTTCGTCGAACACCTTGCAGCGCTCGCCGATCTGGAATTTCGCGGTCTGCACCTCGCCGGCGGCCGTCATCATCGAGGTGCCGAAGCCCACCGCCTCCGACGAGCCGAAACTGTCGACCATGATCGCTTGCGGCATGTGCCGGAGCAGGCCCTGCTTGACCTCCCGGCTCCACATCACGCCCGACGACACGATGTTCACGATGCTCGAAAGGTCGTAGCGGCCGGGCGCCTCGTCCAGCGCCGCCAGCATCGGCTTGGCGAAGGCATCGCCCACGATCACCAGCGTCGTCGCCTTGTTCGCCTGCGTCGCCTGCCACAATTCGTGGGCGTTCAGCGCGGGATGCGCCAGCGTGACGACGCAGCCGCCGGACATCATCGCGCTGAGCGCCATCAGAAGCCCGGTGCCGTGCATCAGCGGACAGGCCGGCAGAAGGCGCGCACCGGGGCCCATCAGCGTGATGGCGGCCACGATCTCGGCGAGCGTCTCCGGCACCGGCCCCAGCTTGCGCAGCGCGATCAGCGAGGTCTCGCGCAGATCGTCATGCGTCCAGATCACGCCCTTGGGCATGCCGGTGGTGCCGCCGGTGTAGATGAAGAACTCGTCCTGCGGCGAACGCGCGATCTTCAGCGGCGCGCCGTCGCCCTCCTGCGCCAGCGTCTCGAAATCGACGGCGAAATCGGCGCAGCCGCCGCCGTCGCAGACCTCGACGAAGGTCTCCACCTTGGTCAGCCGCGGCCGTATTTCCGCGATCACGTCGCGGAATTCCGAGCCATAGACCACGGTCTGCGCATCGGAATTGTCGAAGATGTAGAACACCTCGTCCGCCTTGTAGCGGTAGTTGACGTTCACATGCGTCAGCCGCGCCTTGAAGCAGGCCGCCAGCGTCTCGCCATATTCGGGGCGGTTGCGCATGTAGAACGCGACCTTGTCGCGCGGCGCGGCCCCGCGCGCGATCAGGGCGCGCGCCAGATTGGCGGTGCGCCGGGACGTCTCGCCCCAGCTGATCCGCCGCGTCCCGTGCACGAAGGCCGGCGCGTCCGGCGGCAGCGCCGGCTCGATCGCTTCGAGAATGTCGCCGAAATTCCACGGCATGGCTTGCTCCCCGAATGACGCAGCGGAAACATGGTCCGCCATTCGTTTTGGGGGACTGTAGTGCGGGTGGCGCTCCAGGGAAATCGCCGCCTCCGCCGTGATGGCCCGCGACGGCGGGCCATGACATTCTCGCGGGATTGAAAGGTGTCCGATGCACATCGATCTATGGAATCCCGACAGCTTCGCCGCGGGCCATCCGCATGCGCAATACGACTGGCTGCGCGCGCACGATCCGGTCCATTTCCAGGAAGAGCCGGGCGGCCCGGGCTATTGGGCGCTGACGCGGTTTTCCGACGTCCATGCGGTCGATCGCGACTTCCAGGCCTTCTCGTCCGAGCCGACGGTGATGATCCAGGACCCGCCCGATCCGAACGCGTTCGGCCCCTACAAGATGATGCTGATGATGGATCCGCCGCAGCACACCTTGTTCCGCCGGCTGATCCGCCAGGAATTCACCGCCGGATCGGCCGCCGGCCGCCTGCCGCGGATGCAGGCGCTGGCGCGCCGGATCGTCGATGCGGTGATCGCGCGCGGCGAATGCGATTTCGTGGCGCAGGTCGCCGGCGAGATGCCGTCCTATGTCATCGCCGAGCTGATGGGCATTCCGCTGGACGACGGCCGCGAGCTCTACAAATGGACCGAAGCGATCCACACCACCGCCGGCGGCACGCCGTCGCAAGACGGCGCGCTGGCAGTGTTCCGCATGTTCGAATACGGCCGCAAGGTGATCGCGGAGAAGCGCGCCCGCCCGAAGGACGATCTCGCCACCCGGCTGCTTTGCGCCGAGGTCGATGGCCGCAAGCTCGACGACGTCGAGTTCCTGCTGTTCTTCCTGCTCCTGATCGATGCCGGCGGCGACACCACGCGCAACCTGCTGTCCGCCGGCATGCTGGCGCTGCTGGAGCGTCCGGACCAGTTCGCCTGGCTGATGGCGGACCTGCCCGGCCGCCTGCCCTCGGCGCGCGAGGAGCTGCTGCGCTGGACCAGCCCGGTGATCTATATGCGCCGGCGCGCGACCCGCGACGTGGAACTGGGCGGACGCAAGTTCCGCGAGGGCGACAAGGTGGTGATGTATTTCGGCGCCGCCAACCGCGACCCGGAAAAATTCGCCGCCGCCGACCGCCTCGACCTGTCGCGGTCGCCCAACGAGCATATCGCCTTCGGCACCGAGCCGCATGGCTGCCTGGGCCAGCACATCGCCCGCATCGAGATCGACGCCATGCTGGCCGAGGTGCTGACGCGGATGAAGGACATCCGCCTCGCCGCGCCGCCGGTCTGGCTGCCGTCCAATTTCATCTCCGGCCCGCAGACCATGAAGGTGACCTTCACGCCGGCCGCACGGATGGGATAATGGAATCCCCCCCGCCTTGCGGGCGAGGAAAGATGACGTGATAGAAATCCTCCATGACCACGCTCCACTACGTCGCCTTTCCGTCCCTCCATGCCGAGCCGCTCGCCGTCGCGGCGCGGCTGCGCGTGCCGCGGGACGGCAAGGACAGCCATCCCGCCGTCATCCTGCTGCACGGCTCG
>DASWOE010000066.1:0-12878 GCA_036398875.1 Rhizomicrobium sp. | reverse complement strand
TCCGCAATCCCGATTTCTATTGGCACCTCTATGTGGTGGGCGTGCTCGGCATCCTTGCCATGCCCTTCGCGCTCGTCGCCTTCGGCACCTTCCTGGAGCGAGAGACGGTCGCGTTCCACCGCGGCAATCCCGACTTCGTCGCCGATCCCGCCAGCACCTATGGCGCGTTCGGCCGCTATGGCCTGCGCCATGTCACGCCCGATTGCACCTATCGGATGATGGGCGCGCTGCACATCAAGACCTTCGAACATGCGCATTACTCGCCCGAGCGCGACCGCGCGCAGCAGCTGGCGCAGCTGTGGCTGAACGACACCTTCAACGCCGCCACCATCGACATCCCGGCCGCGTTCGGCTGCCAGCTGTCGCAGATCGAGCCCAATCCGAATTATTTCCCGATCGCCCTGACGCTGGCCTTCTACCGCGCCTTCGTCAGCCTCGCGATGCTGGGCATGGTGCTGCGGCCCTTCGTGCGGGTGTGACGGTTGCCCCCAAGAGGGTCCGGCGGTAGTATTACTTCGTCAGGTAAGAAAGAGCGGCGATGCGCATCACCAGCAAAGGCCAGGTCACGATTCCGGTCCATCTTCGCGAAAAGACCGGTCTGCTGCCGAACACTGAAGTCGATTTCGTCTATGGCGGCAGGGGCAAGCTCAGTCTCGTCCGCGCCAGGAAGGCCAAAGGTAAGTCCGGCGCCAAATCTCGCGGTGAGATAGTGGTCGAGCATCTGCGGCGATTCGGACGCGCCCATCCTATAAAGATGACGACGGACGAGATCATGGCCTTGACGCGCGGTGACGACTAGGTGCCCGGCGTCCTCATCGACAGCAATGTCCTGCTGGACGTCATCTTGGGAACGCCGGAGTGGTTCGACTGGTCGTATTCCGCATTGCGAGATGCCGCAGATCGCGAACGCCTCGTCATCAATCTCGTCGTCTATGCCGAGATTTCCACGGGCTATGATTCCGTCGAACTTGTCGAGACTGCGATTCCCGCCTGGGTCGAGCGCGAGAATATTCCCTATGAAGCGGCGTTCCTTGCCGCGAAGGCATACCGGCAATATCGCCGCCGGGGCGGCGTGCGCCGTTCGCCGCTGCCGGACTTCTTCATAGGAGCGCACGCGGCGATCGGCAGCTATCGGCTTCTGACGCGCGATCCCACCCGATATCGAACGTATTTTCCTTCTGTACGCCTCATCGCGCCTTAGCCTACAGCGCCGCGATCACCGCGGCATTGTAGATCTCGCTCATCTTGGCGCCCAGCGGGGCGATCTGCACCGATCTCTCCAGTCCGATCAGCAGCGGTCCCATCATCGTCACGCCGCCCAGCTGCGACAGAAGCCGCGTCGAGATCGCGGCGGAATGGATCGCCGGCATGATCAGGACGTTGGCGGTGTCGGTCAGGCGGCAGAACGGATAGAGCAGCATCTTCTCGCGGTCGAGCGCGACATCGACCGCGATCTCGCCGTCATATTCGAAATCGACGCCGCGATCGTCCAGGATGTGGACCGCCTCGACGATGCGCTCCGACCGCTCCGAGCGCGGAAAGCCGAAAGTCGAGGACGCCAGCAGCGCCACGCGCGGCGTGAAGCCGAAGCGGCGCGCCACGCCGGCGGCCTGCGTCGCGATGTCGGCCAGTTCCTCGCTCGTCGGCATCTCGTGCACCGAGGTATCGGCGACGAACACCAGCCGCCCGCGCGAGAAGATCAGCATCACGCCGATCGGCCGCTCGCCCTTGGGCGGATCGAGCACCAGGCGCACATCGTTCAGCGCCGCCGCGTAATTGCGCGTCACGCCGGTCACCATCGCGTCGGCATCGCCCACCGCCAGCATCGAGGCGCCATAGACGTTGCGGTCGTTCGTCACCATGCGCACGGCATCGCGATAGAGCGCGCCGCGCCGCTGCAGCCTTTTGTACAGCGCCTCGATATAGGGCTGCGCATCCTGCGCCGAATGCGGCACGCGGATCTCGAGCGTATGCTCCTCGATGCCGGCGCGGCGGATGCCGTTCCTGATGATCTCCTGCCGCCCGACCAGGATCGCCTTGCCCAGGCCCGAATTCTGGAACGCGGCGGCGGCGCGGATCACCGATTCCTCCTCACCCTCCGCGAACACCACGCGCTTCGGGTTGGCGCGCACCGCGGCGGTGACGCGCTGGAACAGGGCCGCGCTGGGATCGAGCCGGGCCGAAAGCTGGAAGGAATAGGCGTCGAGGTCCTTGATCTCGCGCCGCGCCACGCCCGACTTGATCGCCGCTTCCGCGACAGCCCGTGAAACACGGCTGATGAGCCGCGGATCAAAAGGCACCGGAATGATGTAGTCGGGCCCATATTCCGGCCGCGCCCCGCGATAGGCGGCCGCGACCTCGTCCGGCACGTCCTCGCGCGCCAGCTCGGCCAGCGCGTTGGCGGCGGCGATCTTCATCGCCTCGTTGATCGTCCGGGCCCGCACGTCCAGCGCGCCGCGGAAGATATAGGGAAAGCCCAGCACGTTGTTGACCTGGTTGGGATAGTCGCTGCGCCCGGTGGCGACGATGGCGTCGGAACGCACCGCTTTCACGTCCTCCGGGGTGATCTCGGGATCGGGATTGGCCATGGCGAAGATGATCGGCGCCTTGCGCATGGTCATCACCATCTCCTGCGTCACCGCGCCCTTGACCGACAGGCCCAGGAACACGTCGGCGCCCTTCATCGCGTCTTCCAGCGTGCGCTTGTCGGTATCGACGGCGTGGGCGCTCTTCCACTGGTTCATGCCGTTGGTGCGGCCGCGATAGATGACCCCCTTGGTGTCGCACAGGATGGCGTTGGCCGACGGCAGGCCCATCGCCTTCAGGAGTTCGAGGCAGGCGATGCCGGCCGCGCCGGCGCCGTTCACCACCACCTTGGTGTCGGCAAGGGTGCGGCCCGTCAGGTGCAGCGCGTTGATGATGCCGGCGGCGGAAATGATCGCGGTGCCGTGCTGGTCGTCGTGGAAGACGGGGATGTCCATCAGCTCGCGCAGCCGCTCCTCGATCACGAAGCAGTCGGGCGCCTTGATGTCCTCCAGGTTGATGCCGCCGAAAGAGGGGCCGAGATAGCGCACCGCGCCGATGAAGGCGTCGATGTCGCTGGTATCGACCTCCAGGTCGATCGAATCGACGTCGGCAAAGCGCTTGAACAGCACCGCCTTGCCCTCCATCACGGGTTTGGACGCCAGCGCACCCAGATCGCCCAGGCCCAGGATCGCGGTGCCGTTGGAGATCACGGCGACCAGATTGCCCTTCGAGGTGTACTCATAGGCGAGGTCGGGATTGTCCGCGATCGCCAGCACCGGCACGGCGACGCCGGGCGAATAGGCCAGCGACAGATCGCGCTGCGTCGCCATCGGCTTGGTCGGCGTGATTTCGAGCTTGCCGGGCTTGCCTTGGCTGTGAAAGGCCAGGGCTTCTTCACTCGTGAAAGAGGGGCGCTTGATGCTGGACATGGCGTTACCGGTTCGAGGGGCGATCCACAGAATATCTCTCTTTGCGGCCCTGCCTTACAATGGCGAAGGCTTGCCGCGCGATGCGGCATGATAAGGTCCGCGACATGAACGAACACGCTCCGGCGTCGCAGCAAGAAAGTAAGGTGTCGCCCGACGCCGCGACTCCCATGATGGCGCAGTATCTGGCGACCAAGGCGGCGCATGCCGACTATCTGCTGTTCTACCGCATGGGCGATTTCTACGAATTGTTCTTCGACGACGCCGTGCGCGCGTCGGAAGCGCTCGACATCGCGCTGACCAAGCGGGGCAGGCATCGGGGCGAGGACATCGCCATGTGCGGCGTGCCGGTTCACGCCGCGGAAAGCTATCTGGAGAAGCTGATCCGCAAGGGCTTCCGCGTCGCGGTCTGCGAACAGATGGAAGACCCGGCCGAGGCCAAGAAACGCGGCGCCAAATCGGTGGTGAAACGCGACGTCGTGCGCCTGGTGACCCCCGGCACGCTGACCGAGGATTCGCTGCTGGAGGCGCGCGCGGCGAACGTCCTGGCCGCGCTCGGCCGGGCCGGCGGGGCCTTTGCCGTCGCGGCCGCGGACATTTCCGCCGGCACCTTCTCGGTCGCCCCGGCCGAGCTGTCGCAGATCGCGACCGAACTGGCGCGCCTTGGCCCCAGCGAGCTGCTCGTGCCCGACGCCCTGCTCGCCGATGAGGCGGTGTCGCCGATCCTGAAGACGTTCGGTGCGGCGCTGTCGCCGCTGCCGTCGATCAAGTTCGATTCCGGCGCCGGCGAGCGGGCGCTCATGGCCCACTACAAGGTGCAGAGCCTGGACGGGTTCGGCGCCTTCGGCCGCGCCGAGCTCAGCGCCGCCGGGGCGCTGATCGCTTATCTCGACCTGACGCAGAAGGGCAATGTGCCGGCGCTGCAGCCGCTCGCGCGCGCCGCGCCGCGCGCCTTCATGGGGATCGACGCCGCGACGCGGCGCAATCTGGAATTGACGCAGACGCTTTCGGGCGAGCGCCGCGGCAGTCTTCTGTCCGTCATCGACCGCACCGTCACCGCCGCCGGCGCGCGCGAGCTTGCGGGGCGCCTCGCCGCGCCGCTGACGGATGTGAAGGCGATCGCGCGGCGCCATGACGCCATCGCTTTCTTCGAAGCCGATGCGGAGCTGCGACGCGGTTTGCGCGAAGCCCTGCGCCGCGCGCCCGATATCGCCCGCGCCCTGGCGCGGATTTCGGTCGGGCGCGGCGGCCCGCGCGATCTCGGCAGCCTGCGCGACGGTCTGCGCGCCGCGCGGCTCTTGCGCGACGGGCTCAGGCTCGACGATCCCTTGAAGCCGTCGCCGGGCGAATTGCGCGACGCCGCGCGCGACCTCGTCGATGGCCTTGCGGCCGGTTCGCGGCTGAGCGACCGGGTCGAAATCCTCCTGGTGGCGGAGCCGCCCGTCCTCGCCCGCGATGGCGGCTTCATCGTATCGGGCGTCCATCCGCCGCTCGACGAGGCGCGCAAGCTGCGCGACGAATCGCGCCGCGTGATCGCCTCGCTCGAAGCGCGCTATCGCACGGAGTCCGGCGTCGCGGCGCTCAGGATCAAGCACAACGGCGTCCTGGGCTATTTCATCGAAGTGACGCCGCAGCATGCCGACAGGCTCCAGGCCGGCGACAACCGCGCGCTCTTTCGCCACCGCCAGACCATCGGCAGCGCGGTGCGCTTCACCACCGACGAGCTGGCGACGCTGGCCACGCGGATCTCCCAGGCGGCGGACCAGGCGCTGGCGCTGGAGCGCGAATTGTTCGACGCGCTGTGCACGCTGGCGGTCGAAAGCGCCGCCGCGCTCAACCGCATCGCGAGCGCGCTGGCGGCGGTCGATGTCGCCGGCGCGCTGGCCGAACTGGCCGTCGCCTGCCGCCACACGCGGCCGAAGATCGACGATGGGCTGGCCTTCCATATCGTGCGCGGCCGCCATCCCGTGGTCGAAGCCGCGCTGGCGCACGATCACGCCCATCCTTTCGTGCCGAACGATTGCGATCTGTCACCCGGCGGCATCGGCCGGCTGTGGCTGGTGACCGGCCCGAACATGGCGGGCAAATCGACCTTCCTGCGCCAGAACGCGTTGATCGCGATCCTCGCCCAGGCCGGCGCCTTCGTGCCGGCGGACAGCGCCCATATCGGCATCGTCGACCGGCTGTTCAGCCGCGTCGGCGCGGGCGACGATCTCGCCGCCGGCCGTTCGACCTTCATGGTCGAGATGGTGGAGACCGCCGCGATCCTGAACCAGGCGACGGAGAAAAGCCTCGTCATCCTGGACGAGATCGGCCGCGGCACCGCCACCTATGACGGCCTCGCCATCGCCTGGGCGGCGGCCGAACATCTGCACCGGACGAACAAGAGCCGCGCGCTGTTCGCGACGCACTATCACGAGATGACGGCGCTGGCCGGCCGGCTCTCTTCGCTGTCCAATGTCACCATGCGCGTGCGCGAATGGAACGACAGCATCGTCTTCCTGCACGAAGTCGCGCCCGGCGCCGCCGACCGCTCCTATGGCATCCATGTCGCCAAGCTGGCGGGCTTGCCGCCCGCCGTGGTCGATCGCGCCGAGGAGGTGTTGAAAGCCCTGGAAGACGGCCGCGAGGGCCACAAGCCGCTGGCGCGGATCGACGACCTGCCGCTGTTCGCCGCGCACGCGCCGGCGGCGCCCCGGTCGAACGAACTTGAAGACGCCCTGAGGGCCATCGAGCCCGACACGCTGACGCCGCGCGAGGCGCTGGAGCGGCTTTACGCGCTGAAAATGCTGATCCCCAAATAACGCGGCGACTTGATAGAGCACCGTCGGATCATCGGCTGATCAGCTGGGTGGGTTGGTCGGGATAAGCATCGTCGCGGCCCCAGGGGCGGCACTCGCCGGGATTGTCTGGGCCACGTATCTACCGTCTTTTCCAGGCGCCCAAGGCAGAATGGAGTTCCGTCTGCCCATCCTGGCATCAAATAGCCTAAAGGCAGAATGTAGAGCTTACCGGCCCTCCGAACCTTGATGGAGAAGGCCGCTAACATCCAGAAAATCTTTTATATATCAGCGGGTTAAAAAAGAGCGCGGACTGTTGAAATAACCTTAACAGCTACTATTTCCAGCGGGCTGATCGACATTCGCTATGAACCTAACGGCATGGCATTCGTTTCCAGTCAAGCCGAATTTTTAATAAAAGGAGGCCTTCGCGCGCTGGATTACCCTGCACCGGCATAGACATGACAGACTGTCACGGTAGTATCACAACCTAGTCAGCGATTCATTCTTCTCCACCGCGTGCGGTTGTGGAGAGCTACCCGAGAATGCATGTCCATGTCCGATACAGTGATCGATCCGGCGCAGGTCGGCGGTGGCCATCTTATGGAAATAAGTAAACGTTCCTTTCGGTACTTCTGCGTTGGCGCAATGCTTTGTTTTGCCCTCATAGAGTTTGCACATCTGCCGCTTGATGCGGCTGGCGCCAGTGTTGCCAGTTCAGCTGCGGGCGTATTTGTTGCGCTTCTGGCTAAGAAGATCGCATTTCTCACCTAGAGCGATTGTTTCCGGGGGCATTTTGGAACATCTCGCCACCATCACGGTGCTGAGCGCCGGCGCCGCGTTTCTGAGTGCCGGTGTCGGCCTATTAATGGCTTTGTTCCGGCTTATTCGACTGACTTACTTGTCATCCATGATTACTCATGGATTGCTAGTTACACCTGCCGCCCTCATTCTCTGGGACAGCGGAGCTGGATTTCTGAACCGTGCTTTTAGCCTTCACCTTTGGCGAGCCGACATAACAAACATCGCGGACATGGCTTTTGCCGCGATCTCGGCCTTATACGCATTGGTTCATTTTATGAACGAAGTTCACAAGTCGGTCGGTTCCGCGATGTCGGATGCGAGGGCATTTCGGGAGGCACCTCGCTAGCGTGGATGTGCGGCTGCCCAGCCCCGCTGAAATCCTCTTGAACGGGGTGCAGCGACGGCAACCGCCTCAACTGGCCATAGTGCCTGTGGTTGGCAACTGAACAATGCGCCGTGCAGACGGCCCTTGCCGCCCCGCCGGGCGTGGTGTCAGCATCCATGGCCATGAGCGAGACTGCCCTCGACCGTCCGCGCAAATTCCTCGTCGTCATCGACAAGACGCCGGAGTGCCGCGTCGCCCTGCGCTTCGCGGCGCGCCGCGCCCAGCACACCGGCGGCCGCGTCACGCTGCTCTGCGTCGCCCAGCCCGCCGATTTCCAGCAATGGCGCGGCGTCGAGGAGATCATGAAGGACGAGGCGCGGCAGGACGCCGAAAGCCTGATCTATGGCGCGGCCAAAACCGTCAACGAGCTCGCCGGCATCATCCCCGAACTCGTTATCGGGGACGGCCGCCCGACCGAGGCGCTGCTCGACCTGATCAAATCCGACTCCGACATCTCCATCCTGGTCCTGGCCGCGAGCATGGCCAAGGAGGGGCCGGGCCCGCTGGTCGCGCTGTTCGCCAGCGGCGTGCAGGCCATTCCGGTCACCATCGTCCCCGGCAACCTGACCGAGGCCCAGATCGATCGCCTCGCTTGACAAGGTTGCGCGTTCGTTCTCAATACAACCTTGAATTGAATTTGGCGTGTGGCGATGCCGGGACGCGCAGCGCATATCGGGCGGGGAGTGCTTCTCGCGGGCTTTGTCTGGAACAATTATATTGCCGAACCGGCGCAAGCATTTGATTCTGAAAGATATTTTTCCGGCCCCGTCACCGCGACCGTGACCCGGATCGTCGATGGCGACACCTTCGAGGCGTCGGCCCGGATCTGGCTGGACCAGCAGATTGCCGTGCGCGTCCGCATCGCCGACGGCCGGGTGACGCTCAGCGAAATCCGCTACGACAAATATGGCGGCTGGGTCGATGCCCGTGTCGTCGATGCCAGGGGCGACGTCGCGGCGGCGATGATCCGCGCCCGCCTGGCCCGCCCCTATGACGGCGGCCGCCGCGACGGCTGGTGCGGCGTATAGGGCGCGCAGCCTTGCGCGGCCGCGCGCCCCGGCCGATATAGGCCGCCATGAGCGGCAAACTCGCTGTCGGCATTGCCATCGCTGTGGTCTTCGGCGTCCTGCTGACCGGCCTCTACACCCTGTTCAAGGGCGGCGAGTTTGCCGCGACCTGGTCGAACCGGCTGATGCGCCTGCGCGTGCTGGCGCAGTTCATCGCCGTCATCGTCATCATGGCGGTGCTGTATTTCAGCCGGCATTAGCGGTGCGGGCCTAAGTCCGCTTGCGCGCCGTTGCGCGGGCTGTTACGGCAGCGCAATATTCTAACCCGAACGAACGCCATGCCGAGAACGCTCTACGACAAGATCTGGGACGCCCATCTGGTGCAGCAGCCGCCGGGCGAATCCGCCACGCTCTATATCGACCGCCATCTGGTGCATGAGGTGACGAGCCCCCAGGCCTTCGAAGGCCTGCGCCTCGCCGGCCGCAAGGTGCGCCGGCCGGAAGCGACGCTCGCCGTTCCCGACCACAATGTGCCGACCACCGCGCGGCATATGGGCAACTCCGATCCGGAATCGCGCGTGCAAGTCGCGACGCTTGAGTCCAACGCGAAGGAATTCGGCATCGAATATCTGCCGCTGCCCGACATCCGCCAGGGCATCGTGCACATCGTGGGACCGGAGCAGGGCTTCACCCTGCCGGGCATGACCATCGTCTGCGGCGACAGCCACACCTCGACCCATGGCGCCTTCGGCTCGCTCGCCTTCGGCATCGGCACGTCGGACGTCGAGCATGTGCTGGCGACCCAGACGCTGCCGATCGGCAAGTCGCAGAACATGCGCATCACGGTGAACGGCGCGCTGCCCGTGGGCGTGACGGCCAAGGACGTCGCGCTCGCCATCATCGCCAGGATCGGCACCGCCGGCGGCACCGGCTATGTCATCGAATATGCCGGCGAGGCGATCCGCGGCCTGTCGATGGAAGGCCGCATGACCCTGTGCAACATGACGATCGAGGCGGGGGCCCGCGCCGGCCTGATCGCGCCCGACGAGAAGACCTTCGCCTATGTCGCCGGCCGCCCGCGCGCGCCCAAGGCCGCCGCCTTCGAGCATGCCGTGATGTACTGGAAGACCGTCAAGTCCGACGACGACGCGCATTTCGACGCCGAGGTCTCGCTCGACGCCGCCGACATCGTGCCGATGGTGACCTGGGGCACCTCGCCGGAGCAGGCGCTGCCGGTGACCGGGCGCGTGCCCGATCCGGCTGCGATCGGCGATCACGCGCACCGCGCCGCCGTGACGCGGGCACTCGATTATATGGGCCTCAACGCCGGCGAGGCGCTGACCGCCGTGAAGATCGATCGCGTCTTCATCGGCTCCTGCACCAATGGCCGCATCGAAGACCTGCGCGCCGCCGCGGCGATCCTGAAGGGCCGCAAGGTCGCGAGCCATGTCGGCGCCATGGTGGTGCCGGGCTCGGGGCTGGTGAAGGCGCAGGCCGAAGAGGAAGGCCTGGACGAGATCTTCACCGCCGCCGGCTTCGAATGGCGCGATGCGGGCTGTTCGATGTGCTTGGCCATGAACGCCGACAAGCTGGCGCCGGGGGAGCGCTGCGCCTCGACCTCGAACCGCAATTTCGAAGGCCGCCAGGGCCGCGGCGGAAGAACCCATCTGATGAGCCCCGCGATGGCCGCCGCCGCCGCGATCGCCGGCCATCTCGCGGATGTGCGGGAGTATCAGTAGAGACTATCGGGTGCTCTCTGACGAAGTCGAAGCAAACGAGAGGCCGCCAACCGGCGTCGAAAGCCGGGGTTGCGGCAACGCCAAGGGTTCGTTTCCTTCACCCTCCGCCATTTTCACTCTCGTTCATCCCAAGGTGTCATGGCCCGCGAATGCGGGCCATCCAGGTGATCTTGGAGCGATGAACGCGAATATTTCGCGAGCTATCCTCGCAAAGCTGCATTGACTAGGCAGAACCCAACTGGATGGCCCGCATTCGCGGGCCATGACAATGTTTGTTGGGCTAAAAAAAGCTCACTGGATCGACATCCACCGTCACCCGCACCTTGCTCGACAGCTTCGCGCCCGCCAGCCACGCGCGCAGATAGGCCTGGACATCGACATTGCGCTCGGCCTGCACCAGCAGCCGTTCGCGCGTCTGTCCGCGCAGCAGATGATAGAACGCCGGCGTCGGGCCCCACACCTTCACGCCCTTCGCGGCCGGGGCGGCCTTGGCCAGGACGCGTCCGGCCTCCATCACCGCGGTGCCGTCATGACTCGACAGGATGATCGCCGCCAGCCGGCCGAAGGGCGGCGCACCGGCGCGTTCGCGATGGCCGCGCTCCTGCTCGTAGAACGCATCGCGGTCGCCGCTCGCCAGCGCCGCCATCACGGCATCGTCCGGATTGCGCGTCTGGATCAGCACCAGCCCCGGCTTCTCCATGCGCCCGGCGCGGCCGGAAACCTGGTGCAACAATTGAAAGGTTCTCTCTCGCGCGCGCAAATCGCCGTCGGAGCCGCCGAGATCGGCGTCGATCACGCCGACCAGCGTGAGCCGCGGAAAGTGATGCCCCTTGGCGACGATCTGGGTGCCGATCAGCACATCGATCTCGCCCTTGGCCATGGCGCGGATCGCGGCCTGGGTCTCGCGCGGCCCCTGCATCGTGTCGGACGAGGCGATCGCCACCCGCGCCTGCGGAAACAGCGCGGCGAATTCCTCCGCCACGCGCTCCACGCCCGGGCCGCAGGCGATCAGCGTGCCGTCGGCGCCGCATTCGGGGCATTTGGGCGGCGTCGCGGTCTCATAGCCGCATTGATGGCACGCCAGCCGCTTGCGATAGCGATGCTCCACCAGCCAGGACGAGCAATCGCGGCAGGTCATCTTGTGGCCGCAGGCGCCGCACAGCGTCAGCGGAGCATAGCCGCGCCGGTTGAGGAACAGCATGCTCTGCTCGCCCGACGTCAGTGCGGCGGCCACCGCCGCGCGCAGGGGCTGCGACAGCCAGCTCCCGACGTCCGCCTTTTCGTGCCGCAGATCGATCAGCCTCACCGCCGGCATCACCGCCGCGCCATGCCGCGCGCCCAGGCGGCGATGGGCATAGCGCCCGCCGGTCGCGTTGACATAGCTTTCCAGCGACGGCGTCGCGCTGGCCAGCACGACCGGGCATTGCTCGAAGCGCCCGCGCACCACCGTCATGTCGCGCGCGTGATAGATCGCGCCGTCCTCCTGCTTGTAGGCCTGCTCGTGCTCCTCATCGACGATGATGAGGCCGAGTTCGCGGAACGGCAGGAACAGCGCCGAGCGCGCCCCGACCACCACCCGCGCCTCGCCGTTCATCACCGCGCGATAGGTGCGGGTGCGCTCCTTCTGCGAAAGGTCTGAGTGCCACTCCGCCGGCCGGCAGCCGAAGCGCTGCGCAAAGCGCTCCAGGAACTGCACGGTCAGCGCGATCTCCGGCAAGAGGATCAGGACCTGCTTCTCGTGGCGAAGCGCTTCCGCCACCGCCTCGAAATAGACTTCGGTCTTGCCAGACCCGGTCACGCCGTCGAGCAGGCTGACGGCGAAGCGCCGCGCCGCCACTTCGGCGCGCAAGCCGTCCGCCGCGACCCGCTGCGCCGCGTTCAGCACGGGCGCCGCGAACGCCGGATCGGGACAGCCATGCGGGGCAAATTCCGGCAGATGCGTCGCCGCCAGGGCGCCGCAATCGATCAGCCCGCGCACCACCGAAGGCGCCACGCCGGCCTCCTCGGCCAAGCCCGGCACGCTGCGCGCCAGCCCGTCTTCGGCCAGCGCCAGCACGCGCGCCCGGCCCGGTGTCAGCTTCTTGGGCGTATCGACCCCGCGCACATAGGCGATGCGCAGCGTTTGCGGTGCGAAGGCGCGTCCGCTGCGCAGCACCATGGCGAGAATGTTGCCGGGCGGCGACAGCGTGTACAGCGCCACCCAATCGACGAAATCGCATAGCCGCTCGGGCAGTGCGGGATAGCCCTCCAGCGGCAGGGCCTCTTTCAGCCGGTTGTCGCCGACGCCGCCTTCCGCCGCGCCCCAGACCACGCCCAATTGCTCGCGCGGGCCCAGCGGCGCGGCAACCAGAAGCCCGCGCTGCACGTTGCAACCTCTGGGCAGCTTGTAGTCATACGCGCCGGCCAGCGGCAACGGCAGCAGGACGCCGGCGCGTGGGGCGGGCTGCAGCAACAAATCCCCGGCAGGTCTCAACGCCGCGTGTTTCATGCGATACACTTGGATCGGTGATTCTGACGGGTCAACCGCAAAGCGATGCCATGAAACTCTTCCTCGATACCGCCGACCCCAAGGAAATCGCGCGCTGGGCCCAAACCGGCCTGGTCGATGGCGTGACCACCAATCCCTCGCTCGCCGCCAAGACGGGCCTCAACTACCTCGACTCGCTCAAGGAAATCTGCGCCACGGTCGAAGGGCCGGTCAGCGCCGAGGT
>DASWOE010000065.1:0-2256 GCA_036398875.1 Rhizomicrobium sp. | reverse complement strand
AAGCCGGACTATGCGACCCTGGTTCCCGCCGCGAAGGCGCCGAAGATCGCCTATCCCAAACCGGACGGCGTCATCAGTTTCGACAAACTTTCGTCGGTATTCCTGTCCAATACAAACCATGAAGAAGACCAGCCGGTTCACCTGAAATTGACCGATCCGTCGATCCCGATCCGGGTAAACCTGCCCGAATATGACGAGCCGGCGCAGCGCTATTGCCCGGCCGGCGTGTATGAGGTCGTGACCGAGGCGGCCGGGCCGCGGTTCCAGATCAACGCGCAGAATTGCGTGCACTGCAAGACCTGCGACATCAAGGACCCGGCGCAGAACATCAACTGGGTGACGCCCGAGGGCGGTGGCGGGCCGAACTACCCCAACATGTGAGGATGTGATTTGCGCATCGTTGATCGGATTGCCGTCCTTGGATTGGCGCTGGCGCTGGGCGCCTGTGCCGGCGACGGCACTGCCAAGACCTCGACCCCGGACGCGGCATCGGTGGACTATGGCAATTACCTTTCGGCGCGGTTCGCGGCCAGCCAGCACAATCTGAAGGATGCCTCGACCTATTATCGCGCCAGCCTGGCCGCCGATCCGGACAACAAGGATTTGCTCGCGCTGTCCTTCTTCTTCGCGACCTCGTCGGGCGACGTCGATGGCGCGGCCAGGCTGGCCCAGCGCATCGTGGCGGCCCAGGCGGACGATCGCGCCGGGCGGCTGACGCTGACGGTCGCGGCGCTCAAGCGGCGCGATTACGCCGAGGCGCGCAAGCAGATCGCGCTGTCGGCCAAGGGACCCTTCGCTTCGCCAGGCGTGGCGCTGATCGACGCCTGGGCGGCGGCCGGGCTGGGCGACAAGACGGCGGCCTATGCCGATATCGACACGTTGCGGTCGCAGGGCAGCGTGGACCTGCTGGCGGCGTTCCATCTCGCGCTCATCGCCGAATATCTGGGCGACGACAAGATCGCCGACGAAGCCTATCGCAACGCGCTGACGAGCCCGTCGCCGCGCGTGGTCGATGCCTTTGGGCGCTATTTGGAGCGGGGCGGCAAGATCGACGAGGCGGCGGCCTTCTACGCCAAGGCGATGGAGGCGCCGGGCGAGAAACAGATCGCGGCCGCCGGGCTCGCGCGCGTCAAGGCCGGCCGCAAGCCCGATCCCCTGGTGCCGCGTCCGGAGGACGGCGCCGCCGAGGCGCTGTTCGGAATCGCCGCCTCCCTGACCGACCCGTCGAACACCGACATCTCGATCCTCTATCTGCGGCTGGCGCTCTATCTGCGGCCCAAGCTGGACCTGGGCGCGGTCCTGCTCGCCGACCGCTTCGAGGGCTTGCAGAAATACGACGACGCGATCGCCGCCTATCAGACGGTCGATAAGGACTCGCCCTATTGGCGCCTGGCGGCGGTGGAGATCGCGCTCGACGAGGCGCGGCTGGACCAGACCGACAAGGCGATCGCGCTGCTCAAGGGCCTGACCGCCAAATATCCGGACGACCTCGAGGCCTGGACCGCGCTCGGCGACACCTATCGCAACGCCGGCAAGTTCATGGAGGCGTCGGATGCCTATGATCACGCGCTGGCGCTGCGCACGCCGGATCAGAACAACGACTGGCCGCTTTACTTCGCGCGCGCCGTGGCGGAGCAGGGCGTGCAGAATTGGAGCGCGGCGGAGGTGGACCTGAAGAAGGCGCTGGCGCTGCAGCCGAACGAGCCGACGCTGCTCAACTATCTGGGCTATAGCTGGGTCGATCAGAACCGCAACATCCCCGAAGCGCTCGCGATGCTGGAGAAGGCGCGCGCGCTGAAGCCGACCGACGGCTATATCGCCGACAGCGTGGGCTGGGCCTATTACAAGCTCGGCCGGTTCGCCGATGCCGCCAAGGCGCTGGAAAAGGCGGTGGAGCTGGTGCCGGGCGATCCGACCATCAACGACCATCTGGGCGACGCCTATTGGCGCGTCGGCCGCAAGCTGGACGCGCAGTTCCAGTGGAACCATGCGCTGGCCTTCGGTCCGAGCGACGCCGACAAGGCGGTCATCGAGAAGAAGCTCCTGGACGGGCTGGGCGCCGGTGGCACGGCGAACTGAGGCCTTCGCGCCGGCGAAGATCAACCTTTTCCTGCATGTCGGCGACAAGCGCGCCGACGGCTATCACGCGCTCGAAAGCCTGGTCGTGTTCGTCGATGCCGGCGACCGCCTCAGCTTCGATGCGGCTGAGGCTTTGTCGCTGACGATCGACGGACCGTTCGGCGCGGCGCTGGGCGG
>DASWOE010000064.1:0-4061 GCA_036398875.1 Rhizomicrobium sp. | reverse complement strand
CCCACCGCCAGCGTCGATATCACCACCGCGCCCGGCCCGGGCTTCGGCACGCCGGGCGGGCTGTCCGTCGTCTCGGTCTTCCTGCGCGCCGATCCGATCGTGAAGGCGGTGATGCTGATCCTTCTTGTCGCCTCGCTGTGGTCGTGGACGATCATCTTCAACAAATGGATCGCCTTCGGCACCCTGCGCCGCAAGGCGACGAAGTTCGAAAAGGTGTTCTGGTCCGGCCAGTCGCTCGACGAGCTGTATCAGCAATTCGCGCCCAAGGCCGACAACCCGATGGCCGCGACCTTCGTCTCGGCCCTGCGCGAGTGGCGCCGCGCCTTCGAGGGTGGCGCCCCGCGCGAGGCGCTGGTGCCCGGCGTCAAGGACCGGCTGGAGAAGGCGATGAGCGTCACCATCCTGCGCGAGACCGACGGGCTGGAGCGCCAGCTCGGCGTGCTCGCCACCGTCGGCTCCACCGCGCCCTTCATCGGCCTGTTCGGCACGGTGTGGGGCATCATGAACGCCTTCACCGCCATCGCCGCCCAGCACAACACGACGCTCGCCGTCGTGGCGCCCGGCATCGCCGAGGCGCTGTTCGCCACCGCCATGGGCCTGCTGGCCGCGATCCCCGCCGTCATCTTCTACAACCGCTTCGTCAACGAGATCGGGCGCTATTCCAACCGGCTCGATGCCTTCGCCGACGAGTTCTCGGCGATCCTGTCGCGTCAGCTCGACGAAAAGGCGCGGCCCTGATGGCGGCCGGCCTGCAAGCGCGAGCCAGAGGCGGCCGCCGCGCGCGCCGCCGCGCGATGGCGGAGATCAACGTCACGCCCTTCGTCGATGTGATGCTGGTGCTGCTCATCGTCTTCATGGTGACGGCGCCGCTTCTGACCGTCGGCGTGCCGGTGGACCTGCCCAAGACCCGCGCCCAGACGCTCGGCCAGAACAGCGAGCCGCTCACCGTCACGGTCAAGCGCGACAACGGCATCTACCTCCAGAACACGCCGGTCGGCGACGACGAGCTGGTCGAGCGGCTGACCGCGATCGCCGCCAACGGCTACGACCAGCGCATCTTCGTGCGCGGCGACCGGGCCGTCGATTATGGCCGCGTCATGGAGGTGATGGGCCTTCTTTCCGCCGCAGGCTTCACCCACATTGGGCTGGTGACCGATGTCGCAAAGCCTAAGCCTGACGCGCGCTAGACGCACGCCGACCACCGCCCGCGGCCCGCGGTTCGGGATCCTCGTGGCCGTGCTGCTGCATGGCGCGATCGTCGCCGCGACGCTGTTCTCCTGGCAGCACAAGCTCGAAATCGCCGACGAGACGCCGCCGGTGGTTCCCGTCGATCTGGTGACGCTCGCCGACAAGACCAACATCGCGCCGACCGTGGCGCGCGACGTGCCCAAGACGGCGCCGGACGAGGTCAAGCCGCCCGAGCCGGTTCCCACCCCGCCGGCGCCCGCTCCGACGCCGCCGCCGCCGCCGCCGCAGGCGGAAGCGGCGCCCGAGCCGGTTCCCTCCCAGCCCGTGCTGCCCAAGCCTGCCGCGCTGCCCAAGCCGATGCTCAAGCCGCCGCCGGCGCCGCCGGCCGAACAGAAGAAGCCGAAGGCCGACGATTTCAGCGCTCTGCTCAACAAACTGACGACCGCGCCCGCGGCGCCGCGCAACGCCAGGGTCGCCGACCGCAGCGTGCGCGGCGTCGGTTCCATGAACGCGATGACGATGGATTTGCAGGACGCGCTGCGCAACCAGATCGCGCAGTGCTGGTCGCCCCCGGTCGGCGCGCCCCATCCCGAACAATTGCGGCCGCAATTCCGTCTTCAGCTCAATCGCGACGGAACCGTCGCCGGCATGCCACAATTGACACTACAGTCGGCGGCCGATGCCGCGGGCAACCCTTATATGCGCGCGGCGATCGAAGCGGCGCGGCGGGCGATCATGACATGCCAGCCCTATAAGCTGCCGCCCGACAAGTACGATACCTGGCGGGATATCGATTCGCTCGATTTCGACCCGAGCAAGATGGTCCAGTGACGGAGACGCGCATGATGAAGATTCTGCAACTGGTTGCCGCCCTGTTCCTGACGGCCACGCCCGCGCTGGCCGAACTGCATGTGACGGTCGATCAGGGCAATCAGCAGCCGCTGCCGATCGCCATTCCCGATTTCGCCGCGCCCGCGGCCGGCGATGCGGTGGTGGGGCAGAACATCGCCAAGGTGGTCCGGGCCGATCTGGATCGCTCCGGCCTGTTCCGCACCCTCGATCCGAAATCCTTCATCGACCGGTCGCTCAGCGTCGGCGCGACGCCGGATTTCGCCAATTGGCGCGTCATCAACGCCCAGGCGCTGGTCGTGGGGCAGGCCGAGACCCAGGGCGACGGCCGCCTGCGGGTCGAATTCCGCCTCTGGGACGTCTATGGCGGCGGCCCCGCCATGATCAGCCAGCAATACACCGCGACCGCCGACAATTGGCGGCGCATCGCGCACATCATCGCCGACGCGATCTATGAGCGCATCACCGGCGAGAAGGGCTATTTCGACACCCGCATCGTCTTCATTTCCGAATCCGGTCCGCCGCTGGCGCGCAAGAAGCGGCTCGCGATCATGGACCAGGACGGCGCCAATCCGATCTTCCTCACCGACGGCAGCTACATGGTGCTGACGCCGCGCTTCAACCCCACCGCCCAGATGATCGCCTACATGTCCTATATCGGGCGCAAGCCGCACGTCTATCTGTTCGACATCGACAGCGGCCGGCAGGAGAACCTCGGAAATTTTCCGAATATGACCTTTTCGCCACGGTTCTCGCCCGACGGCAACAAAGTGGCGATGTCGCTCGAGTCCGGCGGCAATTCGGACATATTTGTCATGGACTTGCGCACGCGGGCGATCACGCGGCTGACCTCCGATCCCGGAATCGACACGTCGCCTTCTTTTTCGCCCGACGGCACCCAGATCGCGTTCGAATCCGACCGCGGCGGCAGCCAGCAGATCTATGTGATGAACGCCGACGGCTCGAACCAGCATCGCATCTCCTTCGCCTCGGGACGCAGCGGGACGCCGGTGTGGTCGCCGCGCGGCGACCTCATCGCATTTACCAATCAAAGCGGCGGATTCCATATCGGCGTCATGAAAACCGACGGCGGCGGCGCGCGCATCATCACCGACGGCTGGGAGGACGAAGGGCCCACCTGGGCGCCCAATGGCCGGGTCATCATGTTCGGCCGCACCATCCGCGGCGGCCGCGGCTCGCAGATCTGGTCGGTGGACGTCACCGGGCGCAACGAACGGCGCGTGCCGACGCCGGTCGATGCTTCCGATCCGGCCTGGTCGCCCTTGATCCAATAGCAGGTCCGTCCCTAAACTCGCCGCGGGTCTGCGCCCGGGCTCTTTTTCGCCACGAATGCGTTAGATCGTAAGTTCCATGGCCATGCGTCGTGTCGAGGGCGCGAACGCCGGGCCGCCATTTGGAGGAGCCTTATTCGATGACGAAGATTTCACTCGGCCTCAGCATGGCCGCGCTGACCGCGGCGTTGCTGGTCGCCGGCTGCTCGACGCCCAAGCCTGCCACCGAGGCGCCGCCGGCGGCGACGGGCGAGCCGTCCTCCGGTCCGGTATCGTCGATCGTTCCCGGCAGTGCCGAGGATCTTCGCGTCAATGTCGGCGACACCGTCCACTTCGCCTACAACCAGTACAATATCGAGGACAACGACAAGGCGACGCTGCAGCGCCAGGCCGCCTGGCTGCAGAAATACGGCGCCATCCGCGTCACCGTCGAAGGCGATTGCGACGAGCGCGGCACGCGCGAATACAACCTCGCGCTCGGCGCCCGCCGGGCCAATGCGGTCAAGGAATATCTCGTCAGCCTCGGCGTCTCCTCCGGCCGCGTCGAAACGATCTCCTATGGCAAGGAGCATCCGATCTGCTCGGACTCGACGGAGGAGTGCTGGGCGCAGAACCGCCGCGGCGTGACCTCCATCTCCGGCGGCACGAACTCCTAGGCGTCCGGCCCGGTTTGGAATGGAAAAAGGCGTCCGCATGCGCGGGCGCCTTTTTTGCAGCCGCCGCCCCAGAAGG
>DASWOE010000063.1:0-5557 GCA_036398875.1 Rhizomicrobium sp. | reverse complement strand
TGCCCGACGATCGTCGCGCTCAGGACCAGGATCCGGCCGGGCAGACGGGCGACGGCGCCCACCGCAAGCGTCGGCGGCGGCGCGTACGGCGCGGCGGTCATCGCGAACGCCTGGGCGTCAACGGCGAGCCTGCCGTGCAGGAAGCCGATGCACCCGAAGCGCCGGTAGCGACGGCGGCACCCGCGCTCGTCCTCGACCGGTTCGGCGAGCCCGACGAGATCGACACCACGCCGCGCGACGAGCCGACGGTGGTGCCCAACACGGCGTCCAAGCCGTCCTGGTCGTTCGACGAGCCGCCTGAGATCGACACCACGCCGAAGGATCCGGCGGAGCCGGCCATCGCCTCGAGCGACGCGGCGCCGGCCGAGCCCGATGGACCACCCAAGAAGGGCTGGTGGCAGCGTGCGTTCCGCTCCTAGTGTCGCGAATCCGAAGTTCGCCGCATTCCAATAACGGTGTCATGCCCCGCGAATGCGGGGCACCCAGTTAACGCTTGCGCCGACAAGGCGGGTTTCACCGGGGTCCGCAATGCGGTTCTGGATTCTCGACGTGTCGCGCAATCTAGCGGCGAACCACGCTCAAATTGGCGGCGCCGCACGCGGCACCGATCCTCACGAACGCGCGCGAGCCATCACGTCCCCGTAAAGCCGGCGGTCGTGGGGACCTTCATGGCGCCCCCGCAGAGTCGCCGCTCGCGCCCAAGCCGTTGGCGGCGGGATCTGGAAGCGCGACACAGATGCCGCTCTGACACACGATCGCATTGACCGTGTCGAAGGGTGCCACGCCGGTGGAGCGCAGATCGCCGCGCCGGCTGACGGCGTCGCCGCGCGCGAGCTTGGCAAGCGCAAATCCCATCGCCGCCGTGCCGTTGGGACCACCCGTACCCGCGCCGGCGAGAGTCAGCGCGCCGCCACTGTCCGTGGCGATGACGGGCGTGATGAAGGCGGCCGCAAGTCCGGCATCGCCGGATGACGGGGCGCGCGCCAGCGTGACGCCGGTGCCCTGTGCGTTGTGGCCCGAGCCGAACGGACCGTTCATGGTGACGCCGCAAGCGACCGACTGGCCCCTGGCATCGATCGCCGCAAACCCGGTGGCGCCCAAATCCTGGGGCAGATTGCTGATGGCGAAATGCGTCAAGGCCTGTTTCACCGCGACCACGACCGAAGCCTGGAGATCGTTCTCGCCGACCGACGTCTCCATGGCACGCTTGAGCGTATCGAACAGAACGCCCGCGAAGGCGCCCGCGCCGGTGTCGCGCGACGGCAGATAGACGAACTGGTTGCCGAGCTGCATCGCTTGCGGCGTGCGGCGCAGCGCGCGGTAGCGCGCATATTCCGGAACGGCGATCGCGCCGCCCTGCGCGCTCGAATAGGCCAGGATGCGCGCACCGAGATTGCCGCCGTAGAATGCGTTGGGGCCGCCCAGGCGGATGGCCGCAAGCGTCTGCGCGAGATCTTGATTGCTGACGACCGCACCCACCGGCTTGGCGGCGCCGGACTCGTCGAGAAACTCGGCCGCGAGATTCGCATCCAGGCGAATGACGTCCTGCGCGGCGGCGATGCGCGCAGCCAGCGCGCGCGAGATGGGAAAGCCGGCGGACGCATAGCCTTCGCCGGGTGCCACGACACGCTGCCAGGGCAGCGTGCCGAAGCTTGCCTGCAGCAGCGCGAAGCCGCGGACATTGCCGGGCACGGCATAAGCACCGCCGCCGCCGGAATCGCGCGCCAGGAAATCGAATTCCTCCGTGCGGGAGGATTGCGCGTCATGCACCAGGCAGATGCCGCCGCCGCCGAGCCCGGCCGCAACCGGATAGGTTACGGCGAGCGCGAAATACATCGCGGTCGCCGCGTCGGCGGCGCTGCCGCCCTGGCGCAGGATCGACGCGCCGATGCCGACGGCAAAGGGCTCGTCGCCGACGGCCAAGGCCGCGGGGCCGCCGCTGCCGGAGGCCACACCGAGGATCGGACCGCCGCCGATATCCGCCACCGTGCGGCTCAAATCAAAGGAACAGCCCGACAGAAGCAGCAGGCTTGAGGCGCAAGCCAAAATCCGCGAACGAAGCATCAATGTTACAATTCCTTGATGTTAACGACCCGCCGGTTCCGTCCGTTGACGCGGGTGTGGCACCCACCTACGGTCCCGGCGAGGGGCGCGGGGACGGTTAGGAGAGTTCAAGCCTTGGCGTTTTGCAACCCTTTGCTCCAAATCCGGCTAACAGCCGCCGCATTGTCGCGCCGCGCGCGGCCCATAGCATTCCTCTGCGGTGTTTTGATAGGGGCTTGTGGCCTTCCCCTGTCGGCGGCGGCCCAAGGCATTCTGCTGCTGCGCGACACTGAGACGGAGCGCGCGCTGCGTTCCTATGAGGACCCGCTGCTGAAGGCCGGCGGCCTCGATCCGGCCGGCGTGAAGATCTATCTCGTCAACGATCCGTCGGTGAACTCGTTCGTCGCCGAGGGCCAGAACATGTTCATCCAGTCCGGCATGATCATGTTCGCCAGGAATTCCCTGGAACTCAAAGGCGTGATGGCGCACGAGACCGGACACATCGTGGCCGGGCACCTGACGCGCGGTTCGGCGGCGATCCAGAAGGCGACCATCCCGATGCTGTTGTCGATGGTGATCGGCATCGCGGCGATCGCGGCCGGCGCCGGCGAGGCCGGCATGCTGATCATGATGGGCGGCCAGGGCATCGCGCAGAATCAATTCAATGCCTTCAGCCGCGTCCAGGAAGCCACCGCCGATCAGATCGCGATCAAGCTGCTGGACAAGACGCACCAGTCCTCGCGCGGCTTGCTGGCCACCTTCTCGCGGCTGGCGGACGAGGAAGCGCGCGCCTACAACCGCATGGATCCGTACGCGTCCGACCATCCGATGGGCCGCGAACGCGTCGCCAATCTGGAAAGCGAGGTCGAGGCCTCGCCCTACAAGGACGTGCCGGAGGATCCGGCCGTCGAGCACGAATACGAGATGATCCAGGCCAAGCTCGCCGGCTATATCGAGCCGCTGCAAGCGGTGTTCAACCGCTATCCGATCGCCGACACCAGCAAGATGGCGCGCTATGCCCGCGCGATGGCCTATTCGCGCAAGCCCGAGCTTCCCAAGGCGCTGGCCGAGATCAACAGCCTCATCAAGGACGAGCCGAACAATCCCTACTTCTACGAGGTTCTGGGCCAAATCTATGTCAGCATGGCCAAGCCGGATCTCGGCGTGGCGGCCTATCAGAAATCCGTCGATCTGATACCGGACGCGCCGCAGCTGCGCGTCGCGCTGGGCGCGGCGCAGCTCGCGACCGAGAGGCCCGCGCTCTCCAAGCCGGCGCTCGACAACCTCAAGATCGCGCTGCAGCAGGAGGACGACGATTCCTTCGCCTGGTACGAGGCAGCGCAAGCCTACAGCCAGATGGGCAATGAGCCGATGGCCGATCTGTCCACGGCGGAGCGTTATTATTCCGTCGGCGCCTATGCGCCGGCGGCCATGTTCGCGAACAAGGCGCGCCACGGCCTGGAGCAGGGGTCGCCCGATTGGCAACGCGCCAACGACATCGTCGCGATCGCCATGCCGGCGGCGCGCCAGCAGCGCTGAGGAGCGACGATGACTTCGAAATGGACGATATCGGCGCTGGCTGCGCTGGGCGGCGCCGTCCTTGCGACCGCGATCGTGTTCGGCGCCGCTGCATTGGGCTTGTTTCCGCGACAGGCGCTGGACGGCAGGCAGGTGCACGACTATCTGCTGCATCATCCCCAAATCCTGGCCGAAATGAGCGGCCGCCTGCAGGAACAGGAAGCCGCCGCGGAGGACCAGGCCGAGCGGGATCGCCAGACCGCGGTGAGCAAGGCAAGCCTCAAGGCGTTCTTCGATCCGGCCGTCGCCTATGTCACCGGGCCGGCCAATGCGCGGGCAAGCGTGGTCGAATTCTTCGACTACAATTGCGTACACTGCCGCAACACCTTCCCGGCCGTGCAGGCCTTCTATGAGAGCCACAAGAACGACACCCGTTTCGCCTTCATCGACTTTCCGATCTTCGGCAAGATGTCGGACGCGGCCGCGCGCGCCGCCGTCGCGGCGCGGCGCCAGGGCGACAAATACATCGCCTTCTCCTTCGCGATGATGAGCGAGAAGGGCGCGATCGATACCGACACGATGTATGCCGACGCGAAGGCGGCCGGCCTCGACATCCCCAAGCTGATCGCCGACATGAACGATCCGGCGATCGACAAGGTCATTGCCGCGTCGCACGCGCTGGCGCGCCGGCTGAATTTCGACGGCACGCCGACCTTCGTCGTCAACGGCAAGGTGCATTCCGGCGAGATCGAAGCGGCGACCCTGGAACAGATGACGCGCGGCTAGATCAACCCGGTCATCGGGCTGGATGGGTCGGCATAGGTCTTCCGGGGCATGCGGCCGGCAAGCCAGGCGAGGCGTCCGGCCTCGACGCCCAGCTTCATCGCCGCCGCCATCTTCTCCGGGTCGCGGGCCAGCGCGATGCCGGAGTTCGACAGCACGGCGTCGCAGCCCAGCTCCATCGCCTCGGCGGCGTCGGACGCCGTGCCGATCCCGGCATCGACGATCACCGGCACCTTGGCATCCTCGATGATCATGCGGATGTTCACGGTCGATTGCAGCCCCATGCCCGAGCCGATCGGCGAGGCCAGCGGCATGATCGCGACGGCGCCGACGTCTTCCAGGCGCTTGGCCATCAGGGGATCGTCGCTGCAATAGACCATCACCTTGAAGCCTTCCCTCGTCAGCATCTCGGTGGCGCGCAGCGTTTCGAGCATGTCGGGATAGAGCAGTTTCTTCTCGCCCAGCACTTCCAGCTTGACGAGGTCCCAGCCGCCGGCCTCGCGCGCCAGGCGCAGCGTGCGCACCGCCTCCTCGCCGGTGAAGCAGCCGGCGGTGTTGGGCAGATAGGTGACCTTCTTGGGATCGATGAAATCGACCAGCATCGGCTGGCTCGGATCGGTGAGATTGACGCGCCGCACCGCCACGGTGACGATCTGCGCGCCGCTGGCTTCCAGCGCGCGCGCGTTCTGCGCATAGGATTTGTACTTGCCGGTGCCGATGATGAGGCGCGAGCCGTAGGCCTTGCCGGCGACGACAAATGGCTTGTCCTCGCGCTCGACCGCGGCCGGCGCGTTGCCACCGCCGATAAAGTGCACGATCTCGTATTTGTCGCCGTCCCGCACCTCGACCGCGCCATAGGTCGAACGCGGAACGATCTCGAGATTGCGCTCCACGGCGATCTTTTTCGGGTCCAAGCCGAGCGCGGCCAGCAGACCGACGAGGTTGAGGGCGCGCTCGAATTGCTTCGGCTCGCCGTTGACGATGACGTTCATGGCTTCTCCTCTCCCTACGCCGGTACGAGCCGGATCAGGTTCGAAGGGACTCGGGCACCATGCCCGATCTCAGCCCGCCTGCGCGCTACGCGCTTCGGAGGGCGCCCCTGGGATGGGGCGGACCATAGCGCCAGGGACGGGGCGGGATAAACCCCATGGTTTGCGCCCGCCTGCTGGTCGCGACTATAAGGGGATTCCATCCCGCCTTCGGAGTTCCCTTG
>DASWOE010000062.1:0-6306 GCA_036398875.1 Rhizomicrobium sp. | reverse complement strand
CTCCGCCGCGGCACGCACCGCGACCGCCTTGCCGGGGGCGGCGGCGGCGGCGCGCTCGACCCCGCGGATGATCTAGAGCGCGACGGATTCGCGGGTGCGCTTGCGGCCCTGGCCCGAGCAGGAGCGGCAGCATTCGCTCATCAGCTTGACCAAGGGATCGCGGATGCGCTTGCGCGTGATCTCCACCAGGCCGAACTCCGACATCGGCGAGATCTGGGTCGGCGTGTGGTCCTTCGACAGGCTCTCCGCCAGCGTATCGAGCACGCGCTCGATGTTCGCCGGTTCCGCCAGATGGATGAAATCGACCACGATCAGGCCGCCGATGCCGCGCAGGCGCACCTGGCGGCCGATCTCGTCGGCGGCTTCGAGATTGACCTTGAGGCTGGTTTCCTCCAGGCCGGTCGAGGCGGTGAAGCTGCCCGAGTTCACATCGACGGCGGTCAGCGCTTCGGTCCCCTCGACGGTGATCCAGCCGCCCGACGGCAGCGGTACCTTCGGCACGGTCAGGCGCGCGATCTCTTCCTCGATGTCATAGGCGTCGAACAGCGCGCCGGGTCCGGCGAACAGCTCGACCTTGCTCTCGGCCTCCGGCATGGCGCGGCGGCAATAGGCGCGCGCGGCTTCGGCGGCCGGCGCATCGTCGATCACGACCCTGGCCGTGGTGCTTCGCACCATGTCGCGCATGGTGCGCTCGACCGGATCCAGATCGTGGTACAGCGTCGCCGGCGCGCGCGCGACCTGGCGCTTGGCCAGGACCGGCCGCCAGGCGTCCGCCAGGCGTTCGGCATCCTCCTTCAGATCGATGAGCGTGGAGTCGCTGGCGGCGGTGCGCAGGATATAGCCGGCGCCCGGCACCAGGCGGTCGCCGCTTTCGGCGATCATCCGCTCGCCCAAGGCCAGCATGCGGGCGCGCTCGCCCTCGTCCTCGATGCGCCGCGACAGCGCGACGCCCGGCGTGTTGGGCACCAGCACGGCGAGCCGGCCGGGAATGGTGATGTTGGCCGAGAGGCGCGCGCCCTTGTCGCCGATCGGGTCCTTCACGACCTGGACGAGGATTTCCTCGCCCTCATGGACGCATTCGGTGATCTTGGGCATGCGCTCTTCGTCGTAACCGGGAAGATCGGCGAGGCAGCGCGCCTCGCGGGCGCCGAGGAAGCCGGCGCGCTCCAGCCCGATATCGACGAAGGCGGCCTGCATGCCCGGCAGCACGCGCTGGACGCGGCCGAGGACGATGTTGCCGACCTGGCTGTGGCCGGTGCGCCCGTCGCCCTTGCGGCGCGGGTTGTCGTCGAGCCCGATGGTGCGCTCGAGCATGAGATCCTGCAGCCGCCCGTCCTCGACGACGGCGACGCGAATCTCCCCGGCTCCTGCGTTGATCAGGACATCCTTCTGCATATATTGCTCAGACAATAGCGACGCCGGACGCTAACACGGATAGCCGCTTCCCCGAAGCAGGGAGATGGTCTCGCGCAGCGGCAGGCCCACGACATTCGAATAGGAACCGCTCATCCGGGCGACGAAGATCTCGGCGCGGCCCTGCACCGCATAGCCGCCCGCCTTGCCCAGGCCTTCGCCGCAGCGCACATAAGCCGCGATGGCGGCGGCATCGAGCCGGCCGAAGATCAGGCGCGTCTCGACCGTCCGTGTGCGGAGCTTGCCGTCGGGCGCGAGGGCGGCAACAGCGGTGGTCACGCGATGGGCGCGGCCGGAGAGCATGGTCAGGCAGCCCTCCACCTGCGCCTCCGTCTCGGCCTTGGGCAGGATGCGGCGGCCGACCGAAACGACCGTATCGGCGGCGAGAAAGATCGCCGGGCCATCGGGCCACTGCGCCGCGACGGACCAGGCCTTCGCAACCGCGAGACGCAGGGCATAGGGTCCGGGGAGTTCCTGCCTGTGGATGGATTCGTCGATGCCCGCCGAGCGGACCGAGGCCGGCACGATTCCCGCCTGCGCCAGGAGCGCAAGCCGCCGCGGGCTCTCGCTCGCGAGCACGAGAGGCTTACTTGAAGCGATAGGTGATGCGCCCCTTGGTGAGGTCATAGGGCGTCATCTCCACCATGACCTTGTCGCCCGTGAGCACGCTGATGCGGTTCTTGCGCATCTTGCCGGCCGTGTGGGCGATGATCTCATGGCCGTTCTGCAACATGACGCGAAACGTCGCGTTGGGCAGGCGTTCGCTCACGGTGCCCTCGAATTCGAGTAGTTCTTCCTTCGCCATTCGTCCTCTGGATAGCTGGCAGGCGGGGGAAATGCCACCGAAATGGCCAGAAAGCAAGGTTTAAGCCATCTGCGCCGTCGGCTCAGGTATCCGACGCCTGTCTTTCGGCGAAACGCTGTTTGATGCGCGCCAGGATGCCGTCGCGCACGGCGCGATAGGCCGCCAGACGCTGGTCGCGGCTGCCTTCCACGATGGTGGGGTCGAGCGTCGGCCAATATTCGATCTCTATGGCGCTGGTATGCGCCAGATCGACGGCGCGGTGCTGCGCCTCGGGCGAGAGCGTGACGCAGAGATCGAACATGGACGAATCCTCCATGTCCTCGAAGGTCTTGGGGCGGTAGCTCCCGACCTCGATGCCGATCTCCTCCATCACCTCCACCGCCAGGGGATCGAGCGCGCCGGCGCGCACGCCGGCCGCATCGGCATAGACGAACTTGCCGAACAGATGCTTCATCAGCGCCAGCGCCATGACGCTGCGCACCGAATTCATGGTGCAGGCGAAGAGGATGGCCCCCGGCAGATCCTCGCCATGCGGCCCGCGCATCGCCGCTAGCCCTTCAGATGCAGGACGCAGATCAGGGTGAAGATGCGCCGCGCCGTGTTGTGATCGATGTCGATCTTGCCGGCAAGACGCTCGCGCAGCAGCTTGGACCCCTCGTCGTGCAGGCCGCGCCGGCCCATGTCGAGCGCCTCGATCTGCGAGGGCGGCGCGTAGCGGATCGCCTTGAAGTAGCTCTCGCAGATCATGAAATAGTCCTTGATCGCGCGGCGCAGCGGGGTGAGCGACAGCATCACCTTGCCGTGCGGCATGCCGTCGGCGAGGCGGATGTCGAAGACGAGACGGTTCTCCTCAATGCCGAGCACCAGCCTATAGGGGCCGCCATGCGAGCCTTCGGGGCGGAAGCTGTTGGCTTCGAGCAGGTCGTAGATCGCGATGTCGCGTTCCTGCTCGATCTCGCGCGTGCGCCGCACGATGGTGCGCTCGTCCAGTTCGATCTGCGCCAAACGGAACGGGTCGGTTGCCGTCATGCCTCAGCGCGGTCCGTTGAGGCGCGCCGCGATCGAGCGGGCATGGGCGTCCAGCCCCTCCGCTTCCGCCAG
Organism: Rhizomicrobium sp.; assembly: GCA_036398875.1. Lineage (GTDB taxonomy): Bacteria > Pseudomonadota > Alphaproteobacteria > Micropepsales > Micropepsaceae > Rhizomicrobium. Next base: position 2,987 of record DASWOE010000062.1, on the reverse strand, counting down.
AACGATGGCATCGGGCCCGATCTGCGCGATGGTGCCCGGCTCGCAGCGCAGGAGCGTCGTCCGCTTCAGGAAGTCGAGCACCGACAGACCCGACGAGAAGCGCGCGGTGCGCGAGGTCGGAAGCACATGGTTCGGCCCGGCGATGTAATCGCCCATCGCCTCGGGGGTGTAGCGGCCGAGGAAGATGGCGCCGGCATGGCGCACCTGCGACAGCAGGCGATCCGGATCGGCGGTGGCGATCTCCAGATGCTCGGGCGCGATGCGATCGACCAGGGCGGCGGCATCGTCGAGCGCCTCGACCACGATCACCGCGCCATAGCCGTCCCAGCTCGCGCGCGCGATTTTCTCGCGCGGCAGGAGCGCCAGCGCCCGCTCCACCGCCGCCACGACCTTGTCGGCGAAACCGGCATCGTCGGTGATGAGGATGCTTTGGGAGGACGCGTCGTGCTCGGCCTGGCTCAGCAGGTCGGCGGCGATCCAATCGGGATTGTTGGCGCCGTCGGCGACCACGAGGATTTCCGACGGCCCGGCCACCGAATCGATGCCGACCTTGCCGAACACTTCGCGCTTGGCGGCGGCGACATAGGCGTTGCCGGGACCGACGATCTTGTCCACCGGCGCGATGCTGGCCGTGCCGAAAGCCAGGGCCGCGACCGCCTGTGCCCCGCCGACCCGATAGATCTCGCTCACCCCCGCCCGCTTGGCGGCGGCGAGCACGAGCGGATTGATCGCCCCGCCGCTGGCCGGCGTGACCATCACGATACGCCCGACACCCGCGACGCGCGCCGGTACGGCATTCATCAGCACCGAGCTGGGATAAGCGGCGGTGCCGCCCGGAACGTAGAGGCCGACGCTGTCCAATGCCGTCCAGCGCCAGCCGAGGCCGGCGCCGACGGCGTCCACGAACCATTCGTCCTTCGGCAATTGCCGGCGGTGATAGTCCTCGATGCGGCGCGCCGCCACGGCGAGCGCATCGAGCGCCGGCTTGCCGCATTTCGCTTCGGCCGCGTCGATCTCGGCCGGCGTCAGGCGCAGGGTGGAAGCCGCCACGCCGGCCTTGTCGAATCTGTTGGTCAGTTCGAGCACGGCGTCGTCGCCCCGCGCGCGAACATCGGCGACGATGGCGCGCACGGCGGCTGCGACGTCTTCCTCCTCCTCCCGCTTGGCGTTCAGAAGAGCGTCGAAGGCGCCGGCGAAGCCGGGCGCGCGCGCATCGAGCCGGCGCGCCATGTCAGGTCTCTTCGTGCTCGGGCCGGCCGCGCGCCGCCCACACGCCGCTGACGTCGCTGAGCGCCGCGTCGATGCACTCGACCTCGAGCTTCAATGCGCCGCCGCCGGCGAAGACCAGTTCGATCGTGCCGCCGGGGTCTTCGGACCCCTTCGGCGTGAAGCGGATGGCCAGGAGGGCGACAACCGCCTGCGGCGCGCCGCGCTTGAGGCGATGCGACTTCACCGACAGCACGCCCTCCAGACGCAGGCCGGACCGCACCCGCAGATCGCCCTTCTTCGCCTCGGCCTCCCACTGGAAGCGGTTGAACAGCGCGGCGAAGCGGCGCTTCTTGGGGAGAAAGACGAGATCCTTGACCTGGGCGACCGCATCCTGGAGGCGGGCGGACATCACTTCGAGGTCGGCCGCATCCTCGGCCGTCAACGTCAAACCCGCATTCATGCCGAAAATCGCTCGATATCCGCACCCACGCCGGAAAGCTTTTCCTCCAGGCGCTCGAAGCCGCGGTCCAGATGATAGACGCGGTTGACCACCGTGTCGCCCTCCGCCACCAGGCCGGCCAGCACCAGGCTGACCGAGGCGCGCAGATCGGTCGCCATGACGGGGGCGCCCTTGAGACGGTCGATCCCCGTCACGATCGCGGTGTCGCCTTCGACCTTGATATCGGCGCCCATGCGCAGAAGTTCGGGCACATGCATGAAGCGGTTCTCGAACACCGTCTCGCGGATATGGCTGACGCCGCCGGCCACCGCCATCAGCGCCATGAACTGCGCCTGCAGGTCGGTCGGAAAGGCGGGATAGACATCGGTCTTCATGTCGGTGGCGGTGGGGCGCACGCCGTTGCGATGGATGGCGACACCGCGATTGGTCTCCGTCACCTCGGTGCCGATGCCGCGCAGCAGCGCGTAGAGCGCCGCGTTGGTTTCGGCGCGGGCGCCGATCAGCTCGACCTCGCCGCCCGCGATGGCGGTGGCGATGGCATAGGTGCCGGTCTCGATGCGGTCGGGCATCACGGTGTATTCGACGCCGTGCAGCTTCCCGACGCCGTCGATCGCGATTTCGCTCGTGCCCAGTCCGGAGATTTGCGCGCCCATCGCGATAAGGCAGCGGCCGAGATCCTGCGTCTCGGGCTCGCGCGCCGCGTTGCGCAAGACGGTGCGGCCCCGGGCCAGGGTCGCGGCCGTCAGCAGGGTCTCGGTCGCCCCGACCGAGGCGCGCGGCACGGTGAAATCTGTCCCGCTGAGGCCGCCACCGGCGCTGGCGATCACATAGCCGTCTTCGAGGTCGATCCGGGCGCCCATCGCGCGCAGGCCCTGGATGTGGAAATCCACCGGCCGCGCGCCGATGGCGCAGCCGCCGGGCAGCGAGATCTTCGCCTCGCCATGGCGGGCGAGCAGCGGCCCCAGGACCTGAAAGCTCGCGCGCATCTTGCGCACGATGTCGTAGGGCGCAAAGGCCGAGTCGATGCCGGAGGCGTGCAATCGCAGCGTGTCGCTCTCGCCGAGCTTGCCGCCGCGGCGGATGTTGAGATTGACGCCGAACTGCATCAAGAGGTCCGCCATCGCCTCGATGTCGGCGAGCCGCGGCATGTTCTTGAGTATCACCGGCTCGTCGGTCAGAAGCGCGGCCGCCATCAGCTTGAGCGCCGCGTTCTTGGCGCCGCTGATCGGAATTTCACCCTTGAGGCGGTTGCCGCCCCGCACGCGAATCTTGTCCATGTCCCCTCAAATGCGGCCATAGAGCCGCCGGTGCCGTCGTT
>DASWOE010000061.1:0-3455 GCA_036398875.1 Rhizomicrobium sp. | reverse complement strand
CACCACCACGGCGGCGCCGCCGTCGGCGAATTGCGAGGCGTTGCCGGCGGTGATGTATTTGCCTTCCTTGATCTCCTGGCCGCCATGGAACACCGGTTTCAGGGCTTTGAGGCCCTCCAGCGTGGTGTCGGGGCGGTTGCTCTCGTCGCGGTCCACGGTGACCTCGACCAGGCTTTCCTGTCCCGTCGCCCGGTCGATCTTCTTCATCCTGGTCTTCAAGGGCACTATCTCGTCCTTGAACCTGCCGGCCTGCTGCGCGGCGGCGGTGCGGCGCTGGCTTTCGAGCGAATATTCGTCCTGGGCGTCGCGGGAGATCTTATAGCGCTCGGCCACGATCTCGGCGGTCTCGATCATCGACATCCACAGCGCCGGCTTCACCGCCATCAGGTGCTCCTCGGTGAAATGGCCGAGATTCATGGTGCCGCCGAGCTGGACCAGGCTGATGGATTCGACGCCGCCGCCGACCGCCACGGCCGTGCCTTCGGTCATGATCTGCTGCGCGGCCATGGCGATGGCGTTGAGACCGGACGAGCAGAAGCGGTTGACCGTGATGCCGGCCGTCGTCACCGGGCAGCCGGCCCGGACGGCGGAGGCGCGCGCGATGTTGTTGCCCGTCGCGCCTTCCGGCAGGGCGCAGCCCAGATAGACGTCCTCGACCTCGGCCGCGTCGATCCAGGCGTTGGCGATGGCGTGCTGGATCGCATGGCCGCCCATCGTGGCGCCGTGCGTCTGGTTGAAGCCGCCGCGCACCGATTTGGCCAGGCCGGTGCGTGCGGTCGAAACGATGACGGCGTCTTTCATGGCGGGCTCCGAAGCGGGGGCGGGGCGAAACCTACCCCGCTGCGTGGCCGGCCGCCACTATATCGCGTTACCCGTCTTGTCGCGTTCCGGATCGTCCCGCCAATAGAAGTAAGACAGACCGCCGGGGATGAGGGCCGCGGCGAGGATCGCGGCGAGGAAGAACATGACCTCGTAGACGGTCGGCAGGAACGGCATCGCGGCCAGCGTCGCCACGGCCGCGAGCATGATCAGCCGGCCGCCGAGGCGGTTGGCCCGCTGCCAGGCGTAATCGCTCGAAAGCGTCCAGCGCGTGCGGATGCCGGCGAAGGTGTTGGGCTGGCTCTTGCCCATGAAGTTTCCGATTACGAGCAGAAAGATCGAGATGGTCGTGATCATGATGGTGTGGATGTTGATCGGCAGGCCAAGCGCCGTGGCGACGGTCGCGCCCTGCGCCGCGGCGACCACGCCGAGCGTTCCGAGCCAGCCCGCGCCATAGAGGCCCCGGCTGGCGATCAGATTGCGGCCGCGCGGATCCAGCCGCGGCAGCGCCGCGAACAGAAGAGCCATTGCCGCGGCGATCGCCGGCAAGCCGAAAAGGCCGAGCGTCTTGGGCGCGAAGCCGTTGGCGGCGCCGTCAGCGTTCCAATGCACCACGATCTGCGCGTCCGCTGGCAGGGCGAGCCACGCCCTTGCGCCCGCGGCCAGCATCGCGGCGATCAGCACGCCCGACAGGATCAGCAGAAATCGCACGTTCATGGTCTTCGACCTTTCCACGACGGACGCCGGCGAGATCCAGAAGGCTCGCGGCGGCCTCTTCCAGCATGCTCATGTTCAGGCGGTAGAGGATGGTGGTGCCGCGCCGCTCCGCGGTGACGAGAGCGGCGGCTTTCAGCATGGCGAAATGGCCGCTCAGGGTCGGCTTGGCAAGATCGAACTTCTGCGCCAGCTCGCCCGCGCTCATCGCGCGCTTGCGCAGGAGCTTCAGGATCTTGCGCCGCACCGGATGCGCCAAGGCGTCGAACACGTCGCTCATATTTCGGTATTTAGGTAATTACCGAAATATAGTCAAGCGCCGGCCTTCGTCAGTCCGGCGCGGTCTCGCCCCGGATGCGCAGATAGGCCGGATAGCGAAGGCTGAAGGTCAGCGCGGCGGCCAGCGCGACAAGACCGGCGAACACCGCGGCCGTCACCGAGATCGCCGAGGCGATCGTCGCGGCCGCGTCCGCCGCCGTCGTGATGGCCAGCGCGACCGTCCACACCCCGGTCATGACGTAGTTCGTGCGCAAGAACCAGCCCGCGCTCCACGTCTCTCGCGCGACCTGCTCGCGGGCATATTGCAGCGTGAACGGCTCCTGCACGATCAGTGAGGCGATCATCAGCGACAGAAGCCCGCCATCGACCACCAGCAGCACCGTCCCCAGCGAAAGCCCCGGCTGGATGAAGCCGCGAAAGAGGGCGAGGGCGCCGAACAGGCCGGTGTTGCCGGCATCGAGCGTCTTCAGCACGCGGGTGTCGAGGAAAGACCGGATGCCGAGCGTGAAGGCGGTGGCGAACGCCACCCACAACGCCATATCCACGGACTGGCGCATCAACACGTAGAACAGGATGAACGGCAGAAAGCCGAAGACCAGATTCATCGCCTCCACCCGGCGTGAATGCCCGGCCGGAGCGGCCTTCGCCGCCCCGGCGTCGGTTCGTCAGGGCGTCGCGCCGGTATATTTGCGGTTGGCGTAGACCAGCCAGATGTGCTGCGCGCTCACCCAGCCCGGCGTCGGATTCTGCACCGCATTGAACGCCGTGACGGCATCGGCGTTCTTGCCCTCCATCGCCAGCGCCTCGCCCAGCACCATGGTCGCCTCGTTGGCGTCGGTCTTGGGACCGCCCTTGGTGATGGCTTCGCGCGCCGCCGTCTCGGCGTCCGCATAGCGGCCATAGCCGAAATAGGTCTCGGCAAGCTTGACGTCGAGTTCCCCAGTCGCGGCCTTGTTGGCGATGGCGGCGAAGGAGGTGATCACGGCGCGATCCTTCGCGGCGCGGTCGCGCACATTGGCGAGCTGGGTGCCCGTCGGGCCGCTGGCGGACAGGACCCCGGCGGATATGCCGGCATTCAGGAACGACTCGGCTTCCACCGGATAGCCCTGCGACAGCGCCAGCGACGCGCCGGTCGTAAAGTCTTCCGCATGTCCGGTCGCCTTGGTCGCCAGGCGCAGCCGATAGATGTGCAGGGCGGTGATGTCCTTCATGCCCTTGGTGCTGATCGAAAGGTCGATCAGATCGCCCCACTCGTCCTTCATGTCGCGATAGGTGACGATCTTCGCCAGCGTGACGGCCGCGTTGGTGTAGTCGTGCGCCTTCAACTGGCTCTGCAGGACGATCTGCAGCGCGCCGTCATTGGGAACCGCGCCCGGCGGCTGCGCGTCGAGCGCCTTTTGCGCGGTCGCCTGCGACTTGGCGAAGTCGCCGGTCACGTAATAGGCCTGCGCCAGCGCCGAGACCACGCTGGGATCGGGCGAGCCGCCGAGGGCGATATAGGCTTCGCCGTATTTCACCGCCTTGTCGAAATGCTTGGACTGAACCGCCAGCAGCGTCGCATTGTGCAGGGTGTTCGCCTTGGCTTCCTCGGGCATCGCCGCCGACTCCGCCATCGTCTCATAGGCCGCATCGGCGGTCGCATA
>DASWOE010000060.1:0-7727 GCA_036398875.1 Rhizomicrobium sp. | reverse complement strand
ACGGAAGGCTTCGGGGGCGAGCTGGCGCACCTCCTCGATGGTCTGGGGATCGCTCCCGAGCCGCGCGGCCAGCGGCTGATACACGCTATCGATCTGGGCCAGATTGAGCGGCACGTTGGGATTCGCCGGATCGAGCGGATCGGCCGGATCGGGCGTGACCAGATGAACCAGCGCGCCGGCGCCGATATTTCCGCCGCGCCCATTGCCGACGCGGTAGCGCGCCCGGGCCCGAACCACATCGGAGGGCCTGCGGCCGTAATTGTCGTCGCCGAACCGCAATCGCGCGCGGCCGTCATTGTCGATCTCGGCGACGAACTGGTTATCGAACGGTCCGCTGTCGAGCAGGTATGTGGCCGGCGTCCAGGACTCCGGCGGGTCGTTCGCGAATTGCAGCAGGAGCACGACGGCGGGCATCGCCTGATCCGCGTCGCCCGACAGATCGTAGCGGCCGAGCAGCAGGCGTCCCTCGGAATCGTATTCGGGTGTCGCCGGCATGGGCTGATGCGTGAGCGGCCCGGTGGGCAGCGCCATCGACGGCAGGTTCCAGCGCAGCGCCCCTGGAGTGGGGAGCGCCAGCGCATCGGCATCGACCCCGGAATCCTTCTTGACCGTTCGTCCGTGATCGACCGCGGCGACGTTGCCGCGCGCGACCGACACCTGATCGACCGCGATGTTCTCGGTCGTGACAGCGGAAATGCACAAGGTGAAGGGCAGCGCATCCGCGTCGCCCCAGACCACATGCTGCAGCGGCAGGACGGGATCGGCCGGGCTGGTGCGCGGGGTCAGCTTCCCGCCCGGAACGGCGTCGGTATAGACATGGTCGGCGGCGGTCTCGGCCTTGGCGAGCCGCACCACCACGCGCCGGGCGGGATCGCGGTCCGCTTCGAGCGTGGTGACGGGACTGCGCACCTCTTCCAGCAGCAGGAAGTCGCCCTCCTGGAGCGTGGGGGCGTAGGCCGTCTCCGATCCGGCCGGCCCCGCGATACCATACAGAAATGCTTCCGTGGTTCCCCTCGCGATGCAGCACTGGGCATCGCCCCAGCTATGGATGCGCAGCACATTGTGCTTGTCGGTGACGGCGGTGAGCATCGCCGTTTCGAACACCGTGGCGCCGATCAAAGCGGGATCGCCGTCGAAATCGGCGGTCGAGGGCAGGACCGTGCCCGGCGGCATGGCGGCGCCCTCAAGCGCCTTGCCGACACGGGTCGAGAGCTTCGCGCCCATGGGCACGACGCCGCTCGCTCCCTCCACGGCCCTGAAATGCACAAAGCTGCAGGCGTTGCGGCCATTGTGCATACGATAATCGACGAGGCGTGCATGCCGGGCCGCGGAAATCCGATGCAGACAGGTGTCGAGATAGCTTTCGGTGCCGGGCCCGGCGTCCTGGAAATAACTCAGATAGTCGCCGGCATAGGCGAAGAGCTCGACCAGGGTCATGCCGAGATCGGCCGGAAGACGTTCCTGCCAGCCCGGATTGCGCAGGGCGATCAGATCGACCATCAGGCGCCGGAAGCTCTGATAGTCCTTGGCGAGATAGTCTAGCGCGGGCTCGTCGAGCGACGGGGGCGGACAATCGACGATCTGGCGGCAGTCGAGCTCGGTCGGGCAACTGGCCTTGAAGCCGAACCGCGCCTGCGACCGCTCGGCGTCGATCTGCGGATGGGCGCGGATGGCGAGGATGTAGGAGGAAAAATCGCCTTCGCGATCGATATAGACGCGCAGGCGCAAGGGATCTCCGACGACTCCGGCGATGCCGACGACCTTGATCGCCACGATCCGCACGCCGCCAAGCACGCTGAAATCGTCCTTGGTCAGCGCCGGCGCATTCGGGATCGCCTTGAGGAAGACAACGTCGAGAATCCAGCGCTGTCCGGGCGCCGCCATCGGACTGCGCCGATATTCGACGAAGTCGATGCCGTTGAGCGGGTTCGCGGACGCGCGCAGCGCCTGCGAGCGCTGGTCGCTTGCGCACCACGTCCGGTTGTCGATCGCAAGGACCATGGTTCAGCCGCTCACACCGCTATCGCCTGCTGGAAAACGTCCGTGTGCTTCTCGCCGTCGTCGCGCCGGCTGTAGACCACCGTGATCGAGAGCGTGGAATCCTCGGCCGCCACCTGCACCTGCTCGACGGAAATCACCGGATCGAGCCAGCGGATCAGCGCCCCGTGCACCAGCTGCTCGGTCGCCGCCGCAAGCGCGTCCGAAGCCGGGCCGAACACCAGTTGCCTGACGCCGCAACCGAATTCCGGCCGGTTGACGCGCTCGCCGGGCGCGGTGAAGAGAACCTGCATGATCAGATCGCGCACGTGATCGTCGTCGTCGGTCGTCGCGGCGCGGCCGCGCGCATCGATCGCGAAAGGAAAATCGAGAGGAGTGGCGGCGTCGCTCATCACACGCCGTCGGTCGCGATGGAGGCGCCGACCTTGGCGGGAAGCGGCGCCGGGACGATCACGCTGAACGCCGCGGAATTCTGCTTCAGATGGATGACGAGGCCGCGCGCGATCGCCACGAACAGCCGACGGCGGTCGCGCACCGCGCGGTCGGTCATGTCGAAGGTCAGGCCGGGCAGCTGGGCCGCCCGAAGCAGCCGGTCGAATTCATGATCCATCGCGTCGGCGATCGAACCGGACATATCGTCCGTGCGTGGATGGAGCGGATCGATGTCCATATTGCCGGGCTTGAGTGCGACCGCCATGACCTTCCCCTATTCGAGCAGGACTTTGAGAGACAGAAGGCCGGGCGTCGGCGGCGGCATCTGCATCACCGGCAGCATCGGCGTCACCGGCAACCCGCCGGCCGCCGTTTCGCCAGGATGCATGTGCGTATTGAACATGGTCACGATCTGCGAGAGATAGGTCAGCAGTTGATCGCCCAGAACGGCGGGATGCGCGGCGCTGTCGCTTCCCTCCTGGATGATCGGGCCATTCAGCACGACGCGCGCCAGAGCCTTGATGGTGACGGTGCCGGTCACGGCGCCGATCTCCACCAGATTGAGGCCCTGCCCGTCGGTGACGGTGATGGTCTGCAGCAGATCGTCGAGCACGACGGAGAGACCGTAATCGCTGCGCCAGATCTTGGTGGTGGGCGGCGTGAGCGTGCCCGGCGGCGAAGGCGGCGCGGCGGGGCTTTCCGCCGTTCCCCAGAAGGCGCCGCTCCAGATCGGGCGGGAGACGTCGCCGGCCTCGAACTCGATCCACACGCCGGCGCCGATGGCGGGAATGGAATAGAAGCCGGCCGCAATGCCGGCATAGGGAACGCAGGGCGTCGCCCAGCCGGACGGAATCTCGCCCAGAACCTCGGTGACGTTCGCCTGGAGCCGGCCGAGATTGAGCGGATCGACATTGTTGAGAACCATGCCGCGATACTTGCCGTAGACGCGCTCGCGGCCGCTGGCGGCGAACTGGGGCTGGTCCTGTGCATCCATGGCGCCCTCACGCGACCGCAGCGAGCGGATCAACGAACACTTCCGCGCCCGTCAGTCCCACCGCATTGCGCCAACCGGTGAAGCTTTGCGTGTAGTTGTCGCGCGTAATCTTGTGCGTGACGGTCTCCACATAATAGAGCCCGCTATGCTCGCGCCCGGCGCCGCGCACCAGCACCGGCATGCCGACCATCAGCGGCCGGGTGAACTTCAGTCCGTCCACTTCGCCGGTGGCCCGGATGGAGCGGCTTGAGCTGGTGGCGTGCGACAGCGCCTGCATCTGGGTTTCGGCCGGATTGGCCGCGTCGGTCGCAAAGCGCCGCTCGATCGGCGGAGGAATGATGCGGTTCAGCGTCGGTTCCATGCCCATCGGCACGTCGGTCGAGACCGGCGCGATGGCCGGTATCGGCGCGCGCGTGTGCGGATCGACCGACGCGGTGATCACCGAGGTCGGCTTGAGCATGTCGTTGCCGACATGGAAGCTGGTCAGATTGGTCTGGATGCCGAAATCGATCGACAGGACGCCCTGCGGCGGCAGCGGCGGGAGCATCGGCGGGTGAAAATGGCCCATGTCCATGCCGACGACGGGATCGGGCTGGATGTAGAGCTGATAGCCGTTGCGCTGCGCCAATTGCATCAGATAGGCGGCATCGTTGACGCGCTGCGTCGTGGTCGTATCGAGCATGGTGCGCGTGGGCGGAACCGGGATGACGACCGGCACGCAGGCATATTTGCCGAAGATCGCCGTCGCCACGACGCTGTCGGGCATGTTCGGCCAGGTGAAGGGCTGCTCGATCAGCGCCATCAGGGTGCCCAGCTTGTCCATGCCGACGACTTCCAGCGTGGAAGCGCCGGGCCGGTTGCTGCCGGAGAGCTGGGCATCGCGGATGAAGCCGTTGACGATCGGCTGCGGGATGCCGAGCCCGGAAGCGACGCGGATGGTGATGGGCACCAGCGGGCGGAACAAGTCGATCGCCAGCACGTCGAAATCGCCCATGAAATTTCGGCTGAGGTCGAAATGCAGGCGGAAGACCGAGGCCTGACCGACCGCGGTCTGAACCTCGATCTCGCGCAGCGCCTGCAGGAGGGGAAACGGCAGCGGCGCAAAGGCGACCTGCACGACGAAATAGGGCGGGAGCAGAGCCATGCGCGCTACCGGATGCTGGGACCGGGGACCTGAACCTTCCCGCCGGGTTCGGCGGTCAGATCCACGGGGCGCTGCACGCAATTGACGTCGCACAGCCGCCAGAACTGCTCGGGATCGCCGAGCGCGGTGTAGCTCGCCAGGTCGGGACGGTCGCCCTGCCGCACCTTGTAGGAGAGCGATCCACCGGCGTCGGGAATGAAGCGCATGCGCTTGTAGGCGACGATACGGCCGTCCGGCATGGCGAACTGGGCGACATCGACCTGGTCGTAGCGAGAGCCTCGAAAAAACATCGTCCCTCCTCAGAACGGCAGAATTCCCTGGATGCCCGTCTTGTCACCGAAGGTGTTGAGCGCCGACATCACCTCCTTCTGCGTGAAGGATGCGAGGTAGACCCAATAGCCGGGATTGGTGACGTCGAGATCGCGGTAGCTCAGCACCTTCACCGACATCTCCACCCGGGCACGGATCGGATTGAGCTGCTGGTCGAACGCCTCTTCCTTGATCGACAGGCTCTGCACCTGGACGGGCAGCACGCGCCGGGGACCCCAGATGAGCAGCGCGAGCGGCGCCTGCTCGCCCAGGATGAACGCGCTGCCGGTCAGCGCCAGGACCTGGTTCGCGATCACCACCGGATAGGACGGATAGAGCAGAAGTTCGAGCGCGGCGATCACCGGATGAAGGCCGTTCGCCACCGTGATAGAATTCTCGCCGGGCTTTTCAAGCTGATCGGCGGCATCGACCTCGACGGCGAAGGACAGCGTTTCCGTGGGCGGGCCGTTGACGCGGTTCACGTCCCCGCGTCCGCCGCCGCCGGACTGGCCGGCTTGAATGGAGCGCGTAACTTCGTCGGGATTATATTGAAAGACGATGACATTCGGGAACAAATCGGGGAGCTGATAGGCGACGATGCCGCCTTTCATCACGCGCGGAGACCCCGGGAAGCCGCCCATTCGCCCACCTGTCGTCAGCCGACGAACTCGCTCGGTCGCAGAACCCTAACACACCGGACAAGATTAACTTCAATAAAGCTGTGGACAGATGTCGGTTCGATAAAATATTCAATCCAGTATTTGACGTATTTACAGCAAGCGAGTTCAATTAAGTGCCGTGCCGCTGTTTGCGACGCCGGCGCCGGTGCCGCAGATCGGCCCTGCCGGGCGCTCACCGAAATGGCCGACGCGACATCGCGGCGACGATTTTTGTACCGGCGTCGTCACCGTTGCGCCTTTCGCATGGCGTCGCGAACCGCGCGCTCGATCTCGCGGCTGCCGGCGCCATGCGGCAGGCGCAGAGTGAGATTGCCCAGATCGAGAGGACCGCCGCGCGCGAGATCGTCCGCGCGCAGGCCGTCGCCGATGCCCCTGGTCACCGCATCCAGGACACGGCCGGATTGCGGCCGAGATCCGGTGCCGGAGATCCGCGCTGCCGGCGCGACGACATGGGGAGGCGAGCCTTTCGAGTCAGCCATGGTCCATTGTCCACGGAAGACGCAGCTCGCGGTCGAGCTTGCGGAATTCGGAGCGCGCCGCCCGCGCAATATGGCTCATGCCGACAGGCGCCTTTTCGGCAGCGGCCAGAAACGCCGCATTGACCGCGACGACCATGATGTTTCCGCCCGCGATATCCAGCCGCGAAAGGAGGTCGAAATCGAGGTTGTGCACGGCCGTTTCGGGAGGAAACGCCTTTTGCCAGATGGCGCGGCGCTCGCCGGCGTCGGGAAACGGGATGTCGATGACATAGCGCAGGCGGCGTAGAAAGGCGGTGTCGAGATGGCTCTTCAGATTGGTCGCCAGGATCGCCAATCCGGAATAGGCTTCCATGCGCTGCAGCAGATAGCTGACCTCGATATTGGCATAGCGGTCGTGGCTGTCCTTGACCTCGCTGCGCTTGCCAAACAGCGCGTCCGCTTCGTCGAAGAACAGGACCGCGCCACCGGCCTCGGCGGCATCGAAGACGCGGCGCAGATTGCGCTCCGTCTCGCCGATATATTTCGAGATGATCCCCGACAGATCGATCCGGCACAGATCCAGCCCCAAGGCGCTGGCGACGACCTCGGCCGCCATCGTCTTGCCGACGCCGCTGGGCCCGGCGAACAGCGCGGTCACGCCGCGGCCGCGCACGAGCTTGCGGCCGAAGCCGCCGCGGCCATAGACCTGGGCGCGAAATTCGACCTGCGAGACGAGCGCCTTGAGATCGTGGATGAAGTGGGCCGGGAGCACGATGTCGTCCCAGCCGAAGCGTGGCCGCATCCGTTCGGCCAGATCGGCAAGTTCGCGGCCCGAATGCTCGCGGCAGAGCGGCCAAAGGGCCTCGGCCTGCGTGCAGCCCTTGGCGATTTCCGCGATCTTGGCGGGACTGAGCGGGAAATGTTCGGCGATCTTCTCCAGTTCGTCCGCGTCGGGCGGCGAAACGAGGCTTCGCCGCCACAGGGCATGCCGGTCCGCGGCGTCGAGCGGCGCCAGGCGCACCTGCGGCACGCTCGCGGCAAGATCGAGCCGCTGGTCGGCGATCGCCAGGACCATGCCGTCGATGCCCTGAAGGAGGTCTTCGACGGTGTCGCGCTGCGAACGCCCGCCGGCTTGCGGACCGGTCGCGGCCGAGCCATCGACCAGGACGGCGAAGGTGCCGAGCGCCGCCTCCCGCGCCAGCAGCGCGAGCAGCAGGCCGCGCGCTTCCGAAGCATCCGGCAGATGGCGCGTCTTGAGCTCGGCAAGCCCCAAGCCCAACTGCGATGCCACCTCGGCGGCGGCGGCGCGGCGCCCGCTTCGCGGCGGACCGCAGATCACCGCCTTGAATTGCGCGCTGGTCCTCATTTGCGACGTCAGCGCGTCGATCGAGGGACGGTGCCGTTCGGGGCAATGGCCCGCCGCCAACGGCACCAGCAGGGACTGCAGCCGCGGATCGACATAGTTTTCGCCTATCAGGAAGCGGGCGATCCGTTCGTCGGTCTCCAGCGGCGACAGCATCGACATGGCGCCGCCCGTCGTGAGCAGCACGAAGCGCCGCAGCGGGGCCTCGGGCGACAGGCGCGACCAGGCCTGTCCGCGTTCCTCCGGCCCGCCGCCGAACAGGTCGAGCGCCAAATGCGGCGTCGCCCAAGCGATGGACACGCGGTCATGCGCGTAGCCGTACAGGGCGCCGAACGCCGCATCGATCTGC
>DASWOE010000059.1:0-2885 GCA_036398875.1 Rhizomicrobium sp. | reverse complement strand
CACGCGCGGTGGGGCAGCACGGGCACGTCACGGGAGTCGACATATCGGCGCCCCTGCTGGCGGCGGCGCGCGCGCAGGCCGGCGACGCGCGCAATGCCGACTTCGTCGAGGCGGATGCGTCCGCCCATGCCTTCGCGCCGGACTACGATCTCGTCTTCTCGCGCTTCGGGGTGATGTTCTTCGAAGATCCCGCCGCCGCCTTCGCCAACATCCGCAAGGCGCTCAAGCCCGGCGGCCGGCTTGCCTTCGTGTGCTGGCGTCCGGCGCTGGAGAACCAATGGGTCGCGCTTCCCGCCGCCGCCGCGAAAGACCTGTTGCCGCCGCAGCCGCCGCCCGATCCGCTGGCGCCCGGCCCCTTCGCCTTCGCCGATCCCCGGCGAGTCGAAGCCATCCTGACGACGGCAGGGTTCCGCGATGCGACGATCGAAAAGCTCGACGGCACGATGAATCTCGGCAGCGACTCCGACCATGCGGCGTTCCAGATGGCGAATATCGGTCCGCTCAGCCGTTCGCTCGGCGATGCCGACGACGCCACGCGGGCGCGCGTGCACGCCGCCGTGAAAGCCGCCCTGGAGACGATCGCGACGCCGGACGGCATCCGCCCGGCCATCGCCTGCTGGCTGGTGAGCGCCGTCGCCTGATCACACGTCGAGCGCCGCGTTCAGCGCGTTGTCCTGGATGAATTCGCGGCGCGGCTCCACCACCTCGCCCATCAGCTTGGTGAAGAGGTCGTCCGCGTCATCGACATGCTCGACCTTCACCCGCAGCAGGGTGCGCGCATTCTCGTCCAGCGTGGTCTCCCACAACTGCTCCGGGTTCATCTCGCCCAGGCCCTTGTAGCGCTGCAGCGACAGCCCCTTGCGGCCCCATTCCAGGACCGCGTCCAGAAGCTGGCTCGGCGCGCGCACCTCCACCGTCTCGTCCTTGCGCCGAAGCTGCCCGACGCCGAGATAGGCCTGCTGCAGATCGACCGCCATGCGGTCGAGCTTGCGCGCATCGGCCGAATCGATCAGCGCGGCGTCGATGGCGACGGCCTCGCGCACGCCGCGCACCTCGC
Source organism: Rhizomicrobium sp. (assembly GCA_036398875.1). Taxonomy (GTDB): domain Bacteria; phylum Pseudomonadota; class Alphaproteobacteria; order Micropepsales; family Micropepsaceae; genus Rhizomicrobium. The sequence continues at coordinate 1,828 of DASWOE010000059.1, read as the reverse complement.
GCCAGAATTTGAGGCCGCCGTCGCCGGTGGGTTCGCCGTGCCAGCCGCGCTCGAACTCCTCGGAAAGCTGGTCGAGGCGCTGCGCGATATGGGTCGCCGCGGCCGCGGCCTTTTCCCGGTCCGCCAGGATCTCCGGATTGAGCGCGCCGGCGATCGCCGCCTGTTCCAGCACGAAGCGCGGATAGTGCTGCGGGAAGCCGTTCAGCGCCGCGACGGCTTGCCGTGCCTTGTATACGACCGCGTCCAGATCCGCGCCGGCCACGACCTCGCCGCTGTGCAGCGTGAACACGGCGCCTTCGGAGCCTTCGGAGATGATGTAGTTGTCGTATTCCTCCTGGTTCTTCAGATAGCGCTCGGTCTTGCCGCGCGATGCCTTATAGAGCGGCGGCTGGGCGATGTAGATGTGGCCGCGCTCGATCAGCTCGGGCATCTGGCGATAGAAGAACGTCAGCAGCAGCGTGCGGATATGCGAGCCATCGACGTCGGCGTCGGTCATCAGGATGATCTTGTGATAGCGCAGCTTGTCGGCGTTGAACTCCTCGCGCCCGATGCCGGTGCCGAGAGCGGTGATCAGCGACACGATGCTGTCGGAAGACAGCATGCGGTCGAAGCGCACCCGCTCGATGTTGAGGATCTTGCCGCGCAGGGGCAGCACCGCCTGGTTCTCGCGGTTGCGCGCCTGCTTGGCGCTGCCGCCGGCGCTGTCGCACTCGACGATGAAGATCTCGCATTTGGCCGGGTCGCGCTCCTGGCAGTCCGACAGCTTGCCGGGCAGCGAGGCGCCGTCGAGCACGCCCTTGCGCCGCGTCAGCTCGCGCGCCTTGCGCGCCGCCTCGCGCGCCATCGCGGCCTCGACCACCTTGCCGACCACCGCCTTGGCCTCGTTCGGATGCTCCTCCAGCCAGCGGCCGAGCTGGTCGAGCACCACGCTCTCCACCACCGGACGCACTTCGGAGGAGACCAGCTTCTCCTTCGTCTGCGACGAGAATTTCGGATCGGGAACCTTCACCGACAAGACACAGGTCAGCCCCTCGCGGCAATCGTCGCCGGTCAGCGGCACCTTGTCCTTCTTGGCGTTGACCTTCTCGTCGGCGTATTTCGTCACCACCCGCGTCAGCGCGGCGCGGAAGCCGGCCAGGTGCGTGCCGCCGTCCTTCTGCGGGATGTTGTTGGTGAAGCACAGCATGCTCTCGTGGTAGCTGTCGTTCCAGGTCAGCGCCACTTCCACCGTCATGCCGTCGCGCTCGGCCGCGATCATCACCGGCTGGCCGATCAGCGAAGACTTGGCGCGGTCGAGATATTGCACGAAGGCCTTCAGCCCGCCGTCGTAATGCAGCGTCGCTTCCTTGGTCTCGACGCCGCGCTTGTCGGCCAGCACGATGGTCACGCCGGAATTGAGGAAGGCCAGCTCGCGCAGCCGGTGCTCCAGCGTCGCGAAGTCGAACTCCGTCTTGGTGAAGGTCCCCGTCGAGGGCAGGAAGGTGACTTCGGTGCCGCGCTGGCCGGGCTTGGCGTCGCCCACGATCTTCAGCGGTTCGACCCGGTCGCCATGGCGGAACTGCATGTAATGTTCCTTGCCCTCGCGCCAGATGCGCAGGTCCAGGAATTCGCTGAGCGCGTTGACCACCGACACGCCGACGCCGTGCAGCCCGCCCGAGACCTTGTAGGCGTTCTGCTCGAACTTACCGCCGGCATGGAGCTGGGTCATGATGACCTCGGCCGCGCTGACGCCTTCGCCCTCGTGGATGCCGGTCGGGATGCCGCGGCCGTTGTCGCGCACCGTGCACGACCCATCGACGTTCAGCGTGACATCGACGCGCGTGGCATA
>DASWOE010000058.1:0-10809 GCA_036398875.1 Rhizomicrobium sp. | reverse complement strand
GCAACCATGATGTGCTGATCGGCATCCGCCCGGCCTTTAGCGGCGGCGCGGTCGGCGAAGGCGCCAAGGCGAATTTCGAAATCCTCGCGCTCGATGCCGAGGGCAAGCGCATTGCCTTGCCGGGCGTCACCTATTCCTGGGTGCGCGAAGACACCTCGTATCAGTGGTATCAGGATGACGGCGGCTGGAAATACAAATCCACCACCCGCGACCGGCTGATCGCCTCGGGCACCATGACGCTGGGCAGCGGCGCGAGCGCCAGGCTGGCCCAGACGATGCCCTGGGGCACCTATCGGCTGACGATCACCGATCCGAAGTCCGGCGTGGCGTCGTCCTATCGCTTCTATTCCGGCTGGGCGGCGAGCTCGGCCGGCGACCGGCCCGACCGCATTCCCGTGGCCGCCGACAAGCCCTCCTACCGCGTCGGCGAGACCGCGCATGTGCAGATCAAGCCGACCGCCAGCGGCAAGGCGCTGGTCGTCGTCGCCGGCGACAAGGTGTTCTCGTCGCAGACCATCGATGCGCCGGCGAGCGGCGCCAGCATCGACGTGAAGGTCGATGCCGAATGGGGTCCGGGCGCCTATGTCCTCGTCACCGACTACCGGCCGTTGAACGCGGCCACGGGACATGAGCCGGTGCGGGCCATCGGGCTCGCCTGGCTGCAGGTCGACAATCGCGAGCGCACGCTGGCCGTGACGGTCGGCGGCCCGCAGAAGATCCTGCCGCGCCAGAAGATCACCATTCCCGTCACGATCAAGAATCTCGGCAGCGGCGAACAGGCCTATGTGACGCTCGCGGCCGTGGACGAAGGCATTCTGCAGCTCACGAATTTCGAATCGCCCGATCCGAACGACTACTATTTCGCCAAGCGTTCGCTGGGCGTGCAGATGCACGACGATTACGGGCGGCTGATCAAGTCGGAGAAGGGGGCCGTCGGCGCGATGCGCGAGGGGGGCGACAGCTTCGGCGGACGCCCGCTCGCCGTGGTCCCGACCAGGACGGTGGCGCTGTTCTCCGGCCTGGTGACGGTGGGGCCGGGCGGCCTCGCCAACATCACGCTCGACGTGCCCGACTTCAACGGCGAGCTGCGCCTGATGGCGGTGGCCTTCACCGCCGACAAGCTCGGCCATGCCGACCGGCCGCTCACCGTGCGCGATCCGGTGGTCGCCGACGTCGTGCTGCCGCGCTTCCTGGCGCCCGGCGACCATGCGGCCGCCGCGCTCAACATGAACAATGTCGAGGGCCAGCCCGGCACCTATGTCGCGACGCTGACGACGAGCGGCCCGCTCGGCCTTCCCGGCGGCGTCCGGCAGACGGTCGTCACGCAGTCGCTGCGTGTCGGCCAGCGCGTGCTGGTGCCCGTCGAGGTCGATGGCAACGGCATCGGCATCGCCACCATTGTGCTGAACGTCAGGGGACCGGGCGGATTCAACATCACCCATTCCTGGCAGATCGAATCGCGCGCGCCGCAGCTCGATGTCGCGCGCGACGAGACCGTGCCGTTCGCGCCCAAGGCGACCTACACCGCCAATGGCCAGCTTGTCGCCGACCTGATCCGCGGCACCCAGACGGTGGGCCTCACGGTCGCGGCGGCGCACGGCTACAGCGACGTGCCCGGCCTGCTCAAATGGCTCGACAAATACCCTTATGGCTGCATCGAGCAGACCACCAGCCGCGCCATGCCGCTGCTGGTGTTCAACGATCTGTCCGATCTCGCCGGCCTGCCGCGCGACCAGGCGCTGCGTCCGCGCGTGCAGGACGCGATCGACGCGGTGCTGGACATGCAGAACTATGCCGGCAATTTCGGCATGTGGTCGGCCGGCTCGGACGCCGAGCCGTGGATCAGCGTGTTCGCGCTCGATTTCCTCACCCAGGCGAAGGACAAGGGCTATGTCGTGCCCAACGACGCGCTGAAGCGCGGCTCGGCCTGGCTGCGCCAGACCGCGGCCAGCGATTCCAACTCGGACAACGCCCGCGCCTATGCCTTCTACCTGCTGGCGCGCACGGGGCAGGTGAACCTTTCCGACCTGCGCTACTTCGTCGATACGCGCGGGCCGGAGATGAACACCGCGATCGCCGAGGCGCTGGCGGCAGCGGCGGCGGCCGAGGCCGGCGACCGTTCGCGCGCGACCTATGGCTTCGGCCGGGCGCGCGATATCGCGCTCAAGGGCGATGCCTTCACCTATCCGGTCGGCGATTACGGCTCGCTTTTGCGCGACGTCGCCGGCACCACCGCGCTGGCGGCGCAGAACGGCGAGCCGGAACTCATCCCGGCGCTGCTGAAGAAAAGCAGCGAGCTCAATTCCGGCCTCAACGACACCACCACGCAGGAGAAGGCGTGGATGCTGCGCGCGGCCTATGAGCTGACGCGCCAGAAGGTGCCGCTGAACATCGCCATCAACGGCCAGCCGGCGCAGCCGCGCGCCGGCGCGATCCGTCTGTCGCCGTCCTTGGCGCAGCTGAACGCCGGCATCACCTTCCTCAATCGCGGCGACGCGGGCGTGTGGCGCACGACCTCGGTGCAGGGCACGCCGGCGGCGCCGCTGCCGGCCGAGCAGGGCGGGCTGACGCTGGCCAAGACCTACTGGACGATGGGCGGCACGCCGGTCGATCTCACCCATCTGCACCAGAACGACCGCGTCATCGTCGAGATCACCGGCCAGATGCAGCACAACACCTATCGCCAGATGGGCGTGATCGACCTGCTGCCTGCGGGGCTGGAGATCGAGCAGCCGCTCGGCAGCGAGGAGGGCAAGCCCTATGCCTTCCTCGACACGCTCTACGACACGACGATGACCGACGTGCGCGACGACCGCTTCGTCGCGGCCTTCGCCATCGGCTCGTCCTATGTCAGCGACGCCGACAAGAAGAAGCCGGAGCCGCAGCCGGTCTTCCGCATCGCCTATGTCGCGCGCGCGGTGACGACCGGCACTTTCATGCTGCCGGCCGGCGCGGTGATGGACATGTACGCGCCCTCGATCCATGCCCGCACGGCGATGGGCAGCGTGACGATCGCGCCGTAGCGCGGCGTTCGAATTCCTCCCCCGCGGAGCGGGGGAGGGGGACCGCGAAGCGGTGGAGGGGGCGGCGGCGCACCCGCCCCTCCGCCTCGCTTCGCTCGGCACCTCCCCCGCGTGCGGGGGAGGATCAGGACTGCGATGCGTTCGGCCTTTCAAGCGAAATTTATCACCGCGCTCTTCGCGCTCTTCGGCGCCGCCTGCGCCATTGCCACGGCCGATGTCGCCAATCCGCCGGACATGACGCGCGCCGTTCGTGTCTCGCCGGAAGTGGTGGACCGTCACGGCGCCCCGCTGCGCGCCTTCCTGACCGACGACGGCTATTGGCGCCTGAAGACGGCCGTCCGCGACGTCTCCCCGCGCTATCTCGCCATGCTGATGGCCTACGAAGACAAGCGCTTCTATGCCCATGAGGGCGTCGATCCGCTGGCGATGCTGCGCGCCGGGCTGCAATTCGCCGGCGCGGGCCGCATCGTTTCGGGCGGCTCGACGCTCACCATGCAGGTCGCGCGCATCCTGGAGCCGCCGAAATCGCGCGGCATCGCCACCAAGCTGTTCCAGATGATGCGCGCGGTGCAATTGGAAGAGCGCTGCTCCAAGGACGAGATTCTGTCGCTCTATCTGACGCTGGCGCCGTTCGGCGGCAATCTTGAAGGCGTGCGCGCCGCGGCGCTGTCCTATTTCGGCAAGCCGCCCGCGCAGATCGATCTCGCCGAGGCCGCGCTGCTGGTCGCGCTGCCGCAATCGCCGGTGAAGCAGCGCCCCGATCGCCATGCCATCCGCGCCGCGAAGGGCCGCGACCATGTGCTCGCGCGCATGGTGAGCGACGGCGTGATCACCCAAGGCGACGCCGATGTCGCCCGCCGCGAGGGCGTCCCCTTCGCGCGCCAGGTGATGCCGCTCAGCGCCCCGCATCTCGCCATGCGGCTCAAGCTGCGCAACCGGCAGGCGACCCGGATCGTCACGACCCTCGACGCCGACCTGCAGGGCGCGGTCGAGCGCATGGCGGCGAACGAGCAGCCCTATTTCGGCGAGGGCACGGCGCTGTCGATCATGGTCGTCGAGAACCGAACCCGCGACGTGCTCGCCTATCTCGGCGGGGTGAATTATTGGGGGCCGTCGGGCCAGATCGACCTGGCGCAGCGCTGGCGCTCGCCCGGCTCGGCGCTCAAGCCGTTCATCTACGGCCTGGCGTTCGACAATCTGATCCTGCACCCCGCTTCGCTGATGACCGACGCGCCGACCATGTTCGGCGATTACGCGCCCAAGGATTTCGAAGGCTCGTTCCAGGGCGCGGTGAGCGCGAAGGACGCGCTGCGCATGTCGCTGAACGTCCCGGCGGTGATGGTGCTCGACCGCGTCGGCCCGCTCGCCTTCACCACGGCGCTGGAGAATGCCGGCGCTCGGCTCGCCTTCCCGGCCGGCGGCGAGGCGCCCAGCCTTCCCGTCGCGCTGGGCGGCCTGGGCATCAGCCTCGCCGACATCACCATGCTCTATGCCGGCATCGCCAATGGCGGCGAGGCGCGGGCGCTGCGCTTTGTCGATGGCACGCCGGACGGCGCCGACCATCGCCTGTTCGGACCCGTCGCCGCCTACTATTTGAAACAGATCCTGCGCGGCGTCTCGCTGCCGGACGGCTGGGCGATGGGCCAGGGCCTGACGCGCAAGCGCCAGGTCGCGTTCAAGACCGGGACCTCCTATGGCTATCGCGACGCCTGGTCGGTCGGCTTCTCCAACGACTACACGGTCGGCGTGTGGGTCGGCCGCGCCGACGGCTCGCCGCGCGCCGGCCATGTCGGGCGCGAATCCGCGGCGCCCATCCTGCTCAAGGCCTTCGAGCTGCTGCCGCCCGACCGCCATGCCGACGATCCGCCGCCCGCCGGCGCGATCCTGACCAACGAGAACGATCAATTGCCGCCCTCGATGCGGAACTTCCGCCGCGAAAGCGCGCCGTCGCCGCCGCGCGAGACCACGGTGCCGCCGCCGACCATCGCCTTTCCGCCCAACGGCACCGTCGTGCCGCTGCCGCCGCCCGACGCCAGGGACAAGACCGTCATGCTCAAGGCCGATGGCGGCAAGGAGCCGCTGACCTGGCTGGTCAACGGCCAGCTCCTGGGCAACTACACGCGCTTCCAGCCGGTGCTGTACGCGCCGGACGGCGAAGGGCTCGCCCGCATCACGGTGGTGGACGCCGTCGGCCGCAGCGATACCGCGCAGATCCGCTTCAAGAAGCCGAAGGGCTGAGCGCATTGCCGCCTTGCGTCGCGCCGCCTTGACCCGCGCCGGCGATTGCGCTGCTTACACACACCATGCCTGACAATTATTCGGCCATGCCGCCGCCAGAACCCCGCGTCACCACGCATGCCGAACGCCGCGGCGCCTTCGCCATCCTGTTCGTCAGCCTGCTCTGCATGGGCGCGGGCCAGACCGTGCTGTTCAACATCCTGCCGCCGCTGTCGCGGCAGCTGCAATTGAGCGCCGTCGAAACCACCAGCACCTTCGCCGTCTCGGCCGCGCTCTGGGTGGTGACCGCCACCTATTGGGGCCGCAGGAGCGACCATTGGGGCCGCAAGCCCGTCATGCTGATGGGCCTCATCGCCTTCGCGCTCTCCTTCGCGCTGTTCGCCAGCGTCATGCTGGGCGGTTTGAGGCATTGGCTGCCGGCCGTCGCGGTCTTTCCGCTGATGATCGTCACGCGCTCGATCTACGGCATCTTCGGTTCGGGCACGCAGCCCGCCGCCCAGGCCTATGTCGCCGACCGCACCACCCCGCAGGAGCGGTTGAAGGGTGTCGCGACCATCGGCTCGGCCTTCGGCCTCGGCACCGTCGCCGGGCCGGCGATCGCCAGCCTGTTCACGCCCTTCGGGCTTCTGGTTCCCTTCTATTTCATCTCGGGCCTGGCGCTCGCCAGCGCCGCGACGATCTGGTTCGCGCTGCCCGAGCGCACGCCGCCCAGGGCGCGCGCGCCGACAAGCCTCTCGCTCAAATGGCACGACCGCCGGGTGCGGCCTTTCGCGCTCTTCGCCATCGGGCTGTCCACCGCGAGCACCGTGCCGATCCAGACCATGGGCTTCTTCTTCATGGATGTGCTGCATGTCGCGCCGGAGCACGCGGCGAAGTACAACATGATCGGCCAGCTCGCGACGTCGCTCGCCGCGCTGCTGGCGCAGCTCGTCGTGGTCCAATATGTGCGGATCTCGGCGCGGCAACTGACCCATTGGGGCCTCGCGGCGGCCGTCCTGTCCTGCGCCGCCTTCCTGCTGTCCGGAAATTTTCCTGTCCTGGTGGTCGGGTTGGCGCTGTCGGGCCTCGGCTTCGGCATGGCGCGGCCGGGCTTCACCTCCGGCGCCTCGCTCTCGGTGGCGCCGCATGAGCAGGGCGCCGTCGCCGGCATCATCGGCGGGGCGAGCGCCATGGGCTTCATCGCCGGCCCGCTGATCGGCTGGATGTATGAGTGGTCGCCCTATGTGCCTTATGCTTTTGCGACGGTCCTTCTGATCGGACTTGCCGCCTATCAGGCGCTGTCGCCCGCGCTGCGCAATGCCGGAATCATCCCGCCGGACATCGAGATCGTCGAGGAAGACCTCGAAACGCCGGTGGCGAATGCGTGATGATCACAAGGCCTTCTGCTTGGCCTCGATGAGAACCTGCGCCAGCACCGCCATGGTCGCAAAGCCGTCGGCCGGCAGGTCGTGCGCCTTCTGCCAGAGCCGAAGCGCCGCCTTGCCGTCATGACCGATGATCCCGTCGATCTTGCCCGGATTGTAGCCGAGCTGCGTAAGCGCGACCTGCAGCGCGGTGCGCTCGTCGAGCGACAGCGGCGCCTCGTCGCGCGGCCAGGACGCGGCGATCGCCGGCCGTCCGGCCAGAAGATCGGCGAGATAGCATACGGCCAGCGCATAGGACGCGGCGTTGTTGTACTTCAGGATCACCTTGAAATTGCCGAAGGTCAGGAAAGCGGGTCCGCGCGCCCCGGCCGGAAGATAGATCGCGCCGGCCTCGCCGTTTGGCGGCAGGGCCGCTCCGTCGGCGCGGGCGATGCCGAGCTTCGTCCAATCGGCGACCGGCTTGGCGGTATCGCCGTCCGCCAGCTCATAGGCGAACCCGGCCGGCAGCTTGATCTCGTAACCCCATGCACGGCCGCGCTGCCAGCCGTCATTGGAAACCTCGACCGCGGCGCTGGCCAGCGCGTCGGGGGCGGAATGCCACAGGTCGCGCTTGCCGTCGCCATCGCCATCGACCGCGCTTTTCAGGAAGGTCGAAGGCAGCATCTGCAGCTGGCCGAACGCACCGGCCCAGGATGCGACCATCTGCTTGGGATCGAGGCGTTCCTGCTGCATCATCTGGAGCGCGGCCAGAAGCTCGCCGCGCGCCCACACCGTGCGTTTGCCGTCATAGGCGAGCGTCGCCAGCGCCTCGAAGATGTTGAAGCTGCCGAGATCGCGGCCGAAATCTGTCTCGTTGCCCCAGATCGACACCAGGATCTCCTTCGGCACGCCGTATTTGGCCTCGGCACTCGCAAGCGCCCCGGCCTGGCCCGCCATCGCGGCCTGGCCATCCGACACCCGGCGCGGGCTGGCCGCGGTGTCGAGATAGGTCCAGACCTGCTTGACGAATTCCGGCTGGACCTGCGTCAGCGCCTCGACCCGGTCGTTGCGCCGGATGCCGGCCATCGCAAGGTCGTAGGTCGCGGGCGCGATGCCGGCGGCGAGCGCGCTGTCGCGAAAGTCCTTCACGAACAGGGCAAACTTGATGTCCTGGGGCGACAGAGCGGGCTTGGCCGGCACGGTCTCCGCATGCGGGACGTGGTGAGCATCGACCGGTACGGCCGTGGCGCACGCGCCCGCCAGGCTCAAGAGTGCCAGGCCGCCCAGCCGAAAGACCGTCTTGATCAAGAGTTGCTTCCCCGCTCCGCGGCGCCGGCCGGTCGGCGCCTTGATCGATGAAACCGCACCATCGCGGCCATAATGCGGCAGAATCCCTGGGTTTTCTCCCGGTTGACAGGGACAGGGTGCCCGCATAGCTTCCGCGCCTCTTTGCGGGGCCCTTATGGCCCAACCAGGGCTTATAAGACCATGAAAGTTCGCAATTCCCTCCGCTCGCTGAAAAAGCGCGACAAGGACTGCCGCGGCGTCCGCCGCAAGGGCCGCGTCTACGTCATCAACAAGAAGAACCCGCGCTTCAAGGCGCGCCAGGGCTGAGCCGCCTGCTGTGGTAGCGTTCGTGCGCACCGGATGGACGCGCGCGTGAAATTTCCCCCGACCGATCCCGACATCGTCGCGCATGGCGCGGACATCGCCGCCGCGCTGCGTGACATCGTGCCCGATGGCGTGGTGTCCGATCCGGCGGGTCTCTCCGTCTTCGACAGCGACGCGCTCGTCGCCTACCGCCAGAAGCCGCTCGTCACCGTGCTGCCGCGCAGCGCCGACGAGGTCGCGGCCGTGCTCGCTTATGCCAGCGCGCATGGCGTGCCCGTCGTGCCGCGCGGCGCCGGCACCTCGCTGTCGGGCGGCGCGCTGCCCAGGGCGGACGGCATTCTGGTCAGCCTTTCGCGGATGAACCGCATCCGCGAGGTCGATTTCGACAATCGCTGCGTCGTGACCGAACCCGGCGTGACCAATCTGGCGATCACCCGCGCGGTCGAGGCCCATGGCTTCTATTACGGGCCCGATCCGTCCAGCCAGATCGCCTGCACCATCGGCGGCAACGTCGCGGAGAATTCCGGCGGCCTGCATTGCCTGAAATACGGCCTGACGACGAACAACCTTCTGGGCGTCGAGATGGTGCTGGTCGATGGCACCCGCCTTCGGCTGGGCGGCAAGGCGGCCGGCGCCGGCGGGCTCGATCTTCTGGGCGTGGTCGCCGGCTCGGAAGGCCTGCTCGGCATCGTCGTCGAAGCGACCTTGCGCATCCTGCCCAAGCCGCCTTCGACGCGCACGCTGCTCGCCGCCTTCGACAGCGTCCCGGCCGCCGGCCAGTGCGTCGCCGACATCATCGCCGCCGGCATCGTGCCGGCCGCGATGGAATTCATGGACCGCCGCTGCATCGAGGCGGTCGAGGCCTATTCGGCGCCGGGCTATCCCCGCGGCGCCGAAGGGGTGTTGCTCATCGACGCCGACGGCATCGCCGCCGAGGTCGATCACGCCATCGCCCGGATCGCCGACATCGCGCGCGCCAGCGGCGCCCAGGTGCGCGAGGCGAGCGACGAGGCGGAGCGGACGCGGCTGTGGTCCGGCCGCAAGGCGGCGTTTCCGGCGATGGGCCGTCTGGCGCCGGACATGCTGTGCATGGACGGCACCATCCCGCGCCGAACGCTTCCATTCGTGCTGGCGCGCATGGCCGAGATGGCGAAGGAATATCGGCTCGGCTTCTGCAACGTCTTCCACGCCGGCGACGGCAATCTGCACCCGCTGATCATCTTCGACATCATGAATCCCGGCGAACATGACCGCGCCGAGGCCTTCGGCGCCGACATCCTTCGGCTTTGCGTCGAGGTCGGCGGCGTCCTGAGCGGCGAGCACGGCGTCGGCGTGGAGAAGCGCGACCTGATGCCGGTGATGTTCTCGGACGCCGATCTGGCGCAGCAGCAGCGGCTGAAATGCGCGTTCGATGCCGGCGGACTGCTCAATCCCGGCAAGGTGTTTCCGTCGCTGTCGGCCTGCGTCGAGGGCGGCCATATGCATGTGAAGTCCGGGCGCCTGCCGTTCCCCACCCTGCCGCGGTTTTGAAATGAACGGCGGTGCGTCACCTGCAATCCCGGTGTCATGGTCCGCGGTCGCGGGCCGTGACGCCGTCGGGACGGTGTAGAGATGCCCAGCCACGCGGTCTCCAGCGAAAGCGAAATCGTCGATGCCGTGATGGCGGCGCGCGAATGGAGGTCGCCGCTGGAGATCGTCGGCGCCGGCACCAAGCGCAATGTCGGCCGCGCCGTGCCGACAATGGGAACCGTGCTCGACGTGTCGGGCCTGCGCGGCATCGTCTCCTACGAGCCGGAAGAACTCATCCTCACCGCCGCGCCCGGCACGCCGGTCGCCGAAATCGAGGCGGCGCTGGCGCGGCACGGCCAGCGGCTCGGCTTCGATCCGCCCGATTGGGGACCGCTGCTCGGCGACGCGCCGGGCCTGGGCACCATCGGCGGCGCGATCTCGTGCGATGCGAACGGTCCGGCGCGCGTGAAATGCGGCGCGGTGCGCGATCATCTGCTGGGCATTCGCGGCGTGAACGGCTTCGGCGAGGCCTTCAAGGGCGGCGGCAAGGTGGTCAAGAACGTCACCGGCTTCGACGTTCCCAAGCTGATATGCGGCGCGTTCGGCACGCTCTGCGTGCTCACCGAAGTGACGCTGCGCGTCTTCCCCAAGCCGCCGTTGTCGGCGGCGCTTTGCGTGCGCGGCGTGGAACCCGAGGAAGGCTTTGCGCTGCTGCGCAAGATCTGGTCCTCGCCGCTCGACGCCACCGGCCTGGCCTACAGCCACGGCCGCATCCTGATCCGGCTGGAGGGCGACAAGGAGCCGCTGGCGCAGAAATGCGCCGCGCTGCGCGCGCTTCTGGACGGACGCGGACTGGACGAGGTGCCCGACGGCGAGATCGCTTTCCGCGCCTTGTCCGGCGGCGCCGTCTTCGTCGACACGCCCTATGACGTCTGGCGCGCCTATCTGCCGCCGGCGGCCGCGGCGCAGGTCGCCGCCGCGATCGACGCGCCGCTTTGGCTCGCCGATTGGGCCGGCGGCCTCTTGTGGCTGGAGCAATGCGGTTCGCAGTGGCGGTGGGCGTAGGGGCGCCTTCGTCGGCGACA
>DASWOE010000057.1:0-13192 GCA_036398875.1 Rhizomicrobium sp. | reverse complement strand
CGCGCTGGCCCATTCGATGGGCGCCCATGCCCTGCTCCGCACCCTGCATGACAGGCCCGGCGCCGTCGCCGCCGCGGTGCTGAGCGCGCCGATGATGGCGATCTCGACCCGCGGCACGCCGGCCTGGGCGGCCAAGCTGATGACCGCGGCGATGAACGGATTGGGCCACGCCGACGACTGGGTGCTGGGCATGGAGGGGCGCGATCCGCTCAAGCTGAAATTCGAGGACAATCTGGTGACCTCCGACCGGCGGCGCTGGCAACGCGCGCAGGATTTCCTGATCAAGCACCCCGATTTGCGGCTGGCGGGGCCGACCTGGGCGTGGCTGAAGGCGGCGGCCGATTCCATGGCGGTCGAGATGGCGCCCGGCTATGCCGAGGCGATCGGGACGCCGGTCCTTTTGTGCGGCGCGGGCAGGGACCGCATCGTTCTCACATCCGCCATCCGCGATTTCGCCCGCCGCCTGCCGCACGGCACCTATGTCGAATTCGCCGATTCCGAGCACGAGATCCTGATGGAGAACGATGCCGTCCGCACGCGGTTCTGGCAGGCATTCGACGCGTTCACGACAGCGAACGATATTTGAGGTTCAATTGCCGATGTGCCAGCCGAAGAAGGTGGCGTTGACGATCATATAGAGCGCCGCAAGGCCGGCGACGTGAACGGTCCGCCGCCGCGACCAGGCCAGCGTCGCGTACACCGCGACCACGACGAGCGTGGGAATCGCGATCTGGGTCCAAAAGCCGGGCTCCGCCAGCGGAAAGCGGCCGTGCGCGTCGCGGTAGTGAAGCAGGGTGCGGATCAAGTCGCCGATGAAAGCCAGCGCCAGCACGATGTAGAGATAGGCGCGGTTCTCGACATAGAAGGTCCACAAATCCAGGCCGCTTTGCGGCACCTCGTCCGGCAGCGCGCCGAATGCCGCCAGCGCCGCCAGGCCCGATACCGTCACGAGCAGCAGGAGGTAGAAGAACGAAACCGTGGCGACGGCGGCGGCGATCCAGATCGAGAAGAACTCGCTCAGGATCGCCAGAAAGACATAGAACGCGGCGGCGAGCGGAATGACGGCCCATGTCACGCGCCGGCGGGCAAGGATCAACCGGTGCAGGCTCATCAGGAGGTCGGTGAGCGCGATCGCCAGCATGATCGTGACGAAGGCCGCCAGATACTGGAACAGGTTGACGTTCTTCATGCCGGGTCAGGAATTGAGGAGCTCGAGCACCGCCGCGTGCAATCGCGCATCGCCCGCCGCCAGCACCTGGCCGCCTTGCGCGCAGGAGCCGCCCTGCCAGTTGGTGATGACGCCGCCGGCGCCCTCGATCAGCGGGATCAGCGCGGCGACATCCCAGCGCTTGAAGGTGGTCTCCACGATCACGTCGCAGAAGCCCAGCGCCATGGTGGCGAAGATGTAGCAATCGCCGCCCCAACGGGTGAGCCGCGCCTTCTTCTGCACGCGGCGGAAGGCGTCCCACTCGCCTTCCTGGTGGAACGCGTCGGGATGGGTGGCGCAGAGGATGGCGTCCGTGAGCGCCACGCCCTTGCGGACCTGGAGCGGGGTGACGGCGCCCTTGAAGTGCAGCTCCGCCCGGCCGTCGGCGCCGACGAAGCGCTCGCCGACATAGGGCTGGTCGAGCACGCCGAGCACCGGCGCGAAATCGTCCTCCAGCGCGATCAGCGAGCCCCATTCGAGGCGGCCGTTGATGAAGGCGCGGGTGCCATCGACCGGATCGAGCACCCAGCGCAGGCCGTTGCGGCCCGGCTTCTCGCCGAATTCCTCGCCCAGGATGCCGTCGTCGGGCCGTTCGGCGTCGATGATCGCGCGGATCGCCTTTTCGGCATTGCGGTCGGCCTCGGTGACCGGATCGAAGACCTGCACCCCGTTCACCAGCATGGGCTTGTCGGCGATGTCGAGGCGCTGGCGGAAATAGGGACGGATCGTCTCGCCCGCGGCGTCGGCGAGCCGGTGGGCGAAGGCGATGGTCGGCGCGGGGACGGTCATGGGGAATCTCCGGAAAGCGCACTATATTGCATGCAGGCAATCGAGGGGCACCGCCATGAAAAGCATCGTCGTCACGGGTTCATCCACCGGCATCGGCTGGGGGATAACGAACGTACTGATTTCCAAGGGATTCCGCGTCTTCGGCAGCGTGCGCAAAGAGGCCGATGGCGCGCGGCTGAAACAGGAGTTCGGGGCCAATTTCGTGCCCGTGATCTTCGACGTGACCGATCCGGCAGCGGTCGCCAAGGGCGCCGAGCAGGTGGCGGCGGCGCTGGGCGGCGAGACGCTGGCGGGGCTGGTGAACAATGCCGGCATCGCGGTCGCCGGCCCCCTGCTCTATCTCAAGCTCGACGAATTCAGGCACCAGATCGAGGTCAACCTCACCGGCCAGCTGATCGTGACCCAGGCCTTCGGGCCGCTTCTGGGCGCCGACCGCTCGCGCACCGGCGCGCCGGGGCGGATCGTGATGATCTCCTCGGTCGGCGGCAAGAACGCCAACCCGTTCATGGGCCCGTACAGCGCCTCGAAATTCGCGCTCGAAGGGATGAGCGAGGCGCTGCGCCGCGAGCTGATGATCTTCGGCATCGACGTGATCGTGGTGGCGCCGGGCGCGGTGGCGACGCCGATCTGGGACAAGGCCGACCAGGTCGATCCCGCCATCTACGCCAACACGCCCTATCTGCAGCCGCTGCAGAAGGTAAAGGAATTCATGCTGGCGCTCGGCCGCAAGGGATTGAAGCCGGAGGTGCTGGGCGAGGCGGTGTGGATCGCGCTGACCACGGCCAAGCCCAAGGTGCGCTACACCGTGACGCCCGATCCGTTCCAGAATTTCATCGTCAACACCCTGCCCAAGCGCATGGTCGACGGCATCGTGGCGGGGCGGCTGGGGCTGAAGCGGCAGGCGTGATGTACGTACACTTGTAGTTACAGCGACGAGAGAATATCGTCGTGAACGAAATCGAATTCGACTGGGATCCGAGAAAATCGGAAGCGAACCGGCGAAAGCATGGGATCGATTTCGTCTTTGCAACGCGAGTTTTCGCCGATCCTTTGCGGAGCACCGATATCGAAGGTGATGAACATGGAGAAGTCAGGTGGTGGACGGTTGGCGAGATCGACGGAAGAGTCTTCCGCGTCACTTACGCGATCCGCGAAGAAGGCAAGATCGAAGTCTATCGACTTATCTCGGCACGAAAAGCCACGCCTCGTGAGAATGAAATTTACCGGGAAGCTCCCTAAGCTGACCGAAGATCAGAAGCGACAACTCGAATATATCGACAATCTGCCGGACGACCAGATCGACACAAGCGACATTCCGGAACTGCCCGCCGATTACAAAGGGCCGACATATATCGGGCTTTTTCCCGGCTCCGCGACCAAGAAAAGCGTCACGATCCGGCTCGATTCCGAGGTCGTGAAATGGTTCAAGAGCCAGGGCAAGGGCTGGCAGACCAGGATGAACTGGGTGCTGCGGCTCTATTACGCCAGCCACCGCAAAACCGGCGTGAAGGTCGGCCGGCCCTAGACCGCCTCCGTCCGCGAGGCGCGCTTGCGGTCGTGGGGGGAGAGCGCCTTCTTGCGGATGCGGATGGACTGCGGCGTCACCTCGACCAGCTCGTCGTCCTCGATATAGGCGATCGCCTGCTCCAGCGTCATCGGCACGATCGGCGTCAGCCGCACCGCCTCGTCCTTCGAGGTGGTGCGGATGTTGGTGAGCTGCTTGGCCTTGAGCGGGTTCACTTCCAGGTCGTTGTCCTTGGCGTTCTGGCCGATGATC
Source organism: Rhizomicrobium sp. (assembly GCA_036398875.1). GTDB lineage: Bacteria > Pseudomonadota > Alphaproteobacteria > Micropepsales > Micropepsaceae > Rhizomicrobium. The sequence goes on along the minus strand of DASWOE010000057.1, from coordinate 9,419 downwards.
ATGCCCTGATAGACCTTGGTGCCGGGCACGACGAAGAGCTTGCCGCGCTCCTCCAGGTACCACAGCGCATAAGCCACCGCCTCGCCGTCGCCGGTCGAGATCAGGACGCCGTTGACGCGGCCCTGCACGGCGCCCTTGTGCGGCGCATAGTCGTGGAACATGCGGTTCATCACGCCGGTGCCGCGCGTGTCGGTGAGGAATTCGCCGTGATAGCCGATCAGGCCGCGGCTCGGCGCCAGGAACACGATGCGGGTCTTGCCGGCGCCGGTCGGGCGCATGTCCTGCATCTCGCCCTTGCGCTGGGAGATCTTGTCGATCACCACGCCGGTATAGGGATCGTCGACATCGACGGTGACTTCCTCGATCGGTTCCAGGCGCTCGCCTTTCTCGCCGGTCTTGAACAGCACGCGCGGACGGCTGATGGAAAGCTCGAAGCCCTCGCGGCGCATGTTCTCGATCAGGACGCCGAGCTGGAGTTCGCCGCGGCCGGCGACCTCGAAGGCGCCTTCGCCGGTTTCCTTGACCTTGATCGCGACATTGCCCTCGGCCTCGCGCAGGAGACGGTCGCGGATGACGCGGGACTGCACCTTGTCGCCCTCGCGCCCGGCCAGCGGCGAATCGTTGACGGAGACCGTCATCGCCAGGGTCGGCGGATCGATGGGCTGGGCGTGCAGCGGCTCTTCGACCGCGATGTCGCAAAGCGTGTCGGCGACGGTGGCATCGGTGAGGCCGGCAATGGCGACGATGTCGCCCGCCTCGACCCGCTCCACGGGCACGCGCGCGAGGCCGCGGAAGGCCAGCAGCTTGGTGGCGCGGGCGCGTTCGACGACCTCGCCGCTGCCGTTCAGCGCCTTGATCTGGCGGTTGACGGTGATGGCGCCCGATTCGACGCGGCCGGTCAGGATGCGGCCGAGGTAATTGTCGGCCTCCAGCGTCGTCACCAGCATCTTGAAGGGATGATCGTCGCCGGCCAGCTTCAGCGGCTTGGGCAGGGGCACGTCCTCGACGACGCGCTGGAACAGCGGATCGAGATTCTTGCGTTCGTCCGTAAGCTCGTTCACCGCCCAGCCATTGCGGCCCGAGGCGTAGAGGTAGTGGAAGTTCAGCTGGTCGTCATTGGCTTCCAGCGCCAGGAACAGGTCGAAGATCGATTCCAGCGTCTCTTTCGGCTGGGCGTCGGAACGGTCGATCTTGTTGATCACCACGATGGGCTTGAGCCCCAGCTTCAGCGCCTTGGAGAGCACGAATTTGGTCTGCGGCATGACCGACTCGGCGGCATCGACCAAAAGCACCACGCCATCGACCATGGAGAGGATGCGCTCCACCTCGCCGCCGAAATCGGCGTGGCCGGGGGTATCGACGATGTTGACCCGCGTGCCATGCCATTCGACCGAGGTGCATTTGGCCAGGATGGTGATGCCGCGTTCGCGCTCCAGGTCGTTGGAATCCATGGCGCGCTCTTCCATGTGCTGGTTCTCGCGCACCGAACCGGACTGCTTGAGCAGCTGATCGACGAGCGTGGTCTTGCCATGGTCGACATGGGCGATAATGGCGATGTTGCGGATGTCCATGGGCCTGACTGCTCGATCGGGAAGGCGGGCTTATAGAGGGGGGGGCGGCCGGGGGCAACCGACGCCCGTTTTGCCATGATTCCCAAGGCGGATTGATGACGCGGGCCCTCCGGGACGACAGTTCCGTGACGGTTTGCCCGCCCAATGGTGCAGCGCGACAGTTTACGACATTGCCGGCCTGGAATTCACCCTAGGGCATTGATAGGACTGGCGCGGAGCGCGGCCCGGCAAGGCGACGTCGGCCGGGAGGGGTGGTCCTTCGGCCAAGGACGATGCCAAAGGGTTGAGGCCAACGGACCGACGCATGAATATCCGCATTCCCGATGCCTTCGAAGCGTTGCCCGGAACCGTGAGCACCCTGCCCGAACGCGTGCGCCGCAGCGCCGGCCGGCTTTCCCTGCGCGGCTGGCTGATCGCGGTCGTCGTCGCGGCGCTGGTGGCGGCGCTGGTGCTCTATTCGATCTTCGGCGGGCAGGCCCCGCACAAGCCGCCGCCCGCGCCGGTGACGGTCCGCCCCGCGGCGCTGCAGGACCTGCCGGTCGTCGATCACACGATGGGCACGGTGATATCGAACGCGACCGTCCAGGTGACCGCGCGCGTCCAGGGCCAGCTCATGAAGGCGTACTTCACCGAGGGCCAGGCGGTGCATGCCGGCGACATCCTGTTCCAGATCGATCCGCGCCCCTATCGCGCCGCGCTCGACAATGCGGCGGCGACGCTGACCGCCGCCAAGGCCAAGGCGCAGCGCTATGCCAGCCTGCTGGCGCAGAAGGCGGTCGCGCCGCAGGACGCCGACGACGCCCGGGCGGCCTATCTCGTGGCGGTGGCCAATGTCGATGCGGCGCGGCTGAACCTCGGCTATACCCAGATCCGCTCGCCCATCGACGGCAAGACCGGGCCGATCCTGATCCAGCCCGGCAACCTGATCACCGCCACCGGCAGCAGCAACAGCGGCGGCGCCACGATCTCCAATCCGACCAGCACCCTGGTGGTGATCACCCAGATCACCCCGATCAAGGTCTCCTTCGCGCTGCCGCAGACCGATCTGCCGCGCATCCAGAAGCGCCTGACGGCGGGACTGCCCGTGAGCCTGACCCAGCAGGGTTCGATCGACGGCAAGCCGCTGACGGCGCGCGTCGATTTCGTCGGCAACGAGGTGAACGACCAGACCGGCACGATCGAATTGCGCGCCACCGTGGCGAACAAGGACGGCGCGCTGGTGCCCGGCCAGCTTGTCGATGTGGCGGTGCAGCTCGACACGGTGAAGGGCGCCCTGGTGGTGCCGCATGACGCGATCAATCTGGGCCCCAGCACCAGTTTCGTCTATGTGGTGAAGCACGGAAATGCGGTGATGGCGACCGTCACCGTGATCCATGACGACGGCACGATTGCGGCGATCAAGGGACCGGTGAAGGCGGGCGACACGGTGATCGTGGACGGCCAGCTCAAGGTCGTGCCCGGCAAGCCCGTGCGCATCGTGGGCGCGCCCAAACCGAAGACATAAGCCAGGCCATGAACATCTCGCAGCAATTCATCGAAAAGCCGGTGATGACGACGCTGCTGATGGCGGCCCTCGTGATCTTCGGGCTGTTCGGCTATTCGACGCTGCCGGTCAGCGAATTGCCCAATGTCGATTTCCCGACCATCACGGTATCGGCGAGCCTTCCCGGCGCCGACCCCGACACCATGGCGTCCGCGGTCGCCACCCCGCTGGAGAACCAGTTCTCGACCATCGCCGGCATCAGCTCGATGACGTCGTCGAGCGCGGCAGGCTCGACCACGATCACCCTGCAATTCGATCTCGACCGCAACATCGACGCGGCGGCGCAGGACGTGCAGGCCGCGATCTCGGCGGCGAGCCGCCAGCTTCCGACCAACATGCCGACCCCGCCGACGCTGAAGAAGGTGAACCCGTCGGACCAGCCGGTGATCTTCATCGCGCTGCATTCGCCGGCGCTGTCGATGTCGGAGGTCGATAAATATGCCGAGACGCTGCTGGCGCGGCAGATCTCGACGCTGAACGGCGTGGCGCAGGTCAATGTCTTCGGCTCGCAGAAATACGCGGTGCGCGTGCAGCTCAATCCGGCGCAGCTCGCGGCGCGCGGGATCGGCATCGACCAGGTCGCCGCCGCGCTCGCCAGCGCCAATGTCGATCAGGCGACCGGGCAGCTCAACGGACCGACCCAGGCGACGCTGATCCACGCCAACGGCCAGTTGATGACCGGGGCGGCCTTCAACAGCCAGGTGATCGCCTATCGCAACGGCGCGCCGGTCCGGGTGAAGGATGTCGGCCGCGCCATCGACAGCGTGCAGAACAATCTCGTCGCCAACTGGTACAATGGCGAGCGCGGCATCGTTCTGGCCGTCCAGCGCCAGCCGGGCTCCAACACGATCGAGGTGGTGGACGAGATCAAGTCGATCCTGCCGGCCTTCTCCAAGCAGCTCCCGGCCTCGCTGTCGCTCGACATCATCTACGACCGCAGCCAGCTCATCCGCTCCTCCGTCGCCGACGTGCAGACCACGCTGCTGATCGCCGCGGTGCTGGTGGTGCTGGTGATCTTCATCTTCCTGCGCAACCTGTCGGCGACCGTCATCCCGTCGCTGGCGCTGCCGATCGCGGTCATCGGCACCTTCGCCGGCATGGCGCTGTTCGGCTACAATCTGGACAATCTTTCGCTGATGGCGCTGACGCTGTCGGTCGGCTTCGTGGTCGACGACGCCATCGTGATGCTCGAGAACATCGTGCGCCACATCGAGGAGGGGGAGAAGCCGCACGACGCGGCGGTCGATGGCGCGCGCGAGATCGCCTTCACCATCCTGTCGATGACGGTCTCGCTGGCGGCGGTGTTCATCCCGCTCGTCTTCATGGGCGGCATCGTCGGGCGCCTGCTGCACGAATTCGCGGTCACCATCGTGCTCGCCATCGTGGTGTCCGGCATCGTTTCGGTGACCTTGACGCCGATGCTGTGCAGCCGATTCCTGAAGCCCGCCAAGGCGTATCGGCCGGGCGGCTTCTACGACCGCAGCGAGCGGGCCTTCAACGCGATCCAGGCGCGCTATGAGCGCTCGCTGAACTGGAGCATGGAGCACCGCCGCACGATCCTGGGGATATTCTTCCTCAGCCTCGCCGCCACGGTCGGCATGTTCTATGTCGTGCCGCAGGACTTCATCCCGACCGAAGACCAGGGGATGATCCGGGCGCAGACCGAGGGCTCCGACCGCACCTCCTTCGCCGCCATGTCGATCTATCAGCAGAAGGCCGCGGCGATCGCCGCCAGGCAGCCCGGCGTGGCGTCGGTGATGTCGTTCGTGGGCGGCGGCGGGTCGCGCTCGGGCACCAATACCGGCACGCTGCTGCTGCGGCTGAGCGGCGGGGACCGGCCTTCGGCCGACGAGATCATCCGCAAGCTGCGGCCCAAGCTCGCCGCCCTGCCCGGCATCAACGTCTACATGCAGAACCCGCCGGCCATCCAGATCGGCGGGCGCCAGTCGAAATCGCTCTATCAGTACACGCTGCAGGGGCTCGACCAGGATCTGCTGCAGCAGTCGGCGATGAGGCTGATGAACGCGCTGGCCGCGACGCCGGGGTTCCTGGACGTGACGACCGACCTCGACCTTTCGGCGCCGACGGTGGACGTCGCCATCGACCGCGACAAGGCGGCGTCGCTGGGCGTCACGCCGGCCAAGATCGAGACCGCGCTGGGCGCGGCCTTCGGCACCGAGCAGGTATCGACGATCTACGGTTCGGCCGACCAGTACTATGTGATCATGGAGCTCCTGCCGCAGTACCAGTACATGCTGTCGGATCTGTCGCGGCTCTATCTGAGTTCGGCGGACGGCACCACGCTGGTGCCGCTGAACGCGGTGGTGAAGACGACCGCCGGCACCATGCCGCTGACCGTGAACCACCAGGGCCAGCTTCCCGCTGTGACGATCTAGTTCAATCTCGACAAGGGCTATTCGCTGGGCGACGCGCTGAACGCGATCAACCGGGTGCAGGCGCAACTGCACATTCCCGACACCATCTCCGGCTCGGCGCCGGGCACGGCGCAGGCGTTCCAGAGGTCGCTCAGCAATATGGGCGTGCTGCTCGCGATCGCGCTGATCACGGTCTACATCATCCTCGGCATCCTCTATGAGAGCTTCATCCATCCGCTGACCATCCTGTCGGGCCTGCCCTCGGCGGCGGTGGGCGCGCTGATCACGCTGTGGCTGTTCCACCAGCTCTTCACCCTGGGCATCGTCGGTTCGGACTCGCCGCTCTCGATCTATGCCTTTGTCGGCATGATCATGCTGATCGGCATCGTGAAGAAGAACGCCATCATGATGATCGACTTCGCGCTGCACCGGCAGCGGACCGAGCATGTGCCGCCCGAAACCGCGATCGTGGAGGCGGCGATCGTGCGTTTCCGTCCGATCATGATGACCACGATGGCGGCCCTGATGGGCACGTTGCCGGTCGCCATCGGCTTCGGCGCCGGTTCGGAGGCGCGGCGCCCGCTGGGCCTGGCCGTGGTCGGCGGGCTTCTGCTGTCGCAGCTCCTGACGCTCTACATCACGCCGGTGATCTATGCCTATCTCGACCGGCTGGGCGACCGCGTCGGCCATTTCCGCTGGCGCAGCCTGTTCGGCGGCGGCGCGCGGCCGCAGCCGGCGGAGTAGCGTCGGATCAGATTGCGATCCGGCCTATGCCTTGGCCGCGATGCGGTTCACCTCTGCGAGGTCTTCGGCCGAGAGCTTCCACGATGCCGCCGCGACGTTCTGCACGATCTGTTCGGGCTTGGTGGCGCCGGCGATGACGCTGGACAGCCAGGGATGGGCGAGCAGCCAGGCGAAGGCGAGATCGAGGATGGTGCGTCCGCGCGCCGCCGCAAAGGCGGCGAGTTCGCCGACGATGCGCCAGTTCTCCGCCGTCATGTAGCGCTCGCCGAACCGGGTCATGACCGCATAGCGCGTGCCGGCGGGGATGTCGGCACCCTGGCTGTACTTGCCGCTGAGCAGTCCGCTGGCCAGCGGGAAATAGGGCAGAAGCGTCATGCCCTCGCGCGCCAGCGCCGGCACCAGAGCGGTTTCGACCCCGCGCGCCAGCAGGCTGTACTCGTCCTGCGCGGTGGCGAAGGCGGCGAAGCCGTTCCCGCGCGCGGCGTCATGGGCGGCGGCAAGCTGGTCGGCCGCCATGTTGGACGCGCCGATGGCGCGCACCTTGCCGGCCTTCACCAGATCGTTCAGCGCGCCCAGCGTTTCTTCGATCGGCGTTTTGGGATCGGGGACATGCTGCTGATAGAGGTCGATCCAGTCGGTCTTGAGGCGCTTCAGGCTGGCGTCGCAGGCGTCGCGGTTATAGGCGGCGGAGGCGCCGGCCTTCTTGCCGTCGTCGTCCATCGGAAGCGCGAATTTGGTGGCGAGCACGATGGACTTGCGGCGGCCGCCCAGGATCTCGCCGAGCTGGGTCTCCGAGCCGCCGCGATTGCCGTAGATGTCGGCGGTGTCGAACAGGGTGATGCCGGCGTCCAGCGCCTGGTCGATCACCAGGCGCGAGGCCTCGAGCGGGATCATGCCGAAATTGTTGCAGCCGAGGCCCACCACCGACACGTCGATGCCGGTCTTGCCGAGGGTGCGCGTTTGCATGGGCGGTCTCCGTTGCGGGGCCCCGGCACGCTAAAGCATCGCCGGGCCGTGCGGAATGGGCGCGCATGGGCGAACGAAAAGGGGCGCCGAAAGAAAAATGGCGCCGGGTGGAGGACCGGCGCCCTTTTCTCAAATCCTCGAGCGGGCGATCAGAAGTGCGCGCCCACCGCCGCGCCGATGATGCGCGGATCGCCGTAGAACACGCCCGTCCACAGGCCGGACGAGGAGCTCGTCAGGTACTCGCCGGTGGTGTTGGTGGAGTTGAAGATGTTGCGGGCGAAGGCCTGCACATACCACTGACTGTCGGGCGCGTTGAGGGTGAATTGCAGATTGCCGACGCCGTAGGAATTCAGGCGGTCGGAGGTGTCGTTGAAGATGCGGCCCCACATGTTCGCCTGCCAGTAGTAGTCGAACCGGCTGACGAGGTTGTAGCCGCTGCCGATGTCGGTCGTGTACTGCGCCCCGAAGTTGAGCGAAAAGGGCGGGCTGTTGGCAAGCTCGCGGCCCTGCAACTGGACGCTGGCGCCGGTCGTGGTCTGCGCCGGTCCGGCCCCTTGGACCGCGAAGTGTGTCAAATTCAAGGCCGGCGTGAGCAGCCCCGGCGTGGTCGGCGTGCCGAGATAGGCGCTGTCGCAGATGCCGTAGGCCGCATGCGCGACGCCATACTGGGCGAGCGCACCGGTGCCGCCCGGCGGCGCGAAGAACACCCCGCCGCTGACCGCGCTCAAGGTCGCAAAGTCGGTGGCGAAGTTCGAGCCCGTGTAGTAGAGCACGCAGTTCTGCGCATTGGTCCCGGACAGGGTGCCGTCCTTGATCAGGAGCGCGTTGGGCAGGCCGCCGGTCGGGTTGCGCGGATCGATCTCGTAGCCCTTGCCGACCTTGGTCTCCATCCAATCCATGTTCAGGCTGAACTGCAGATTGTCCTGCGGCAGCCACACGAACTCGCCCTCGATGCCGTTGAGGAACGCATTGGTGTTTGAGTTGACCGACGTGTTCGAGAGAACCTCGGACACCTGGTAGCCGCTGTAGTTGTAGTACCAAGCCGACAGATTGGCCTGGAACATGCCGTCCATGAAGGTGTTCTTGGTGCCGATTTCGTAGGCGTCGATGCCTTCCGGCTGGTAGAACGCGGGAACCGCCGGGTTGCCGCCCTGCACGCCCGGATTCGAGCCGCCCGCCTTATAGCCCTTCGAATAGGAGGCATAGAACATGGTCTGGTCGGACCAATCGACCTTCGGCGTCCAGGTCAACACGGCGCGGCCCGTCAGCTTGCTGAACTTGACCTTGGTGTTCTCGAACGTGTCGAAGGGCGGCGTGCCGTTGGTCGGATCGAAGTCGTGCAGGTGCAGCATCGCGAGCTGGTTGAGGCCCGCATTCGTGTCCGTCGTCCCGATCGGCTCCGGCCCGTCGAAGATCGTGATGCGATCGGCGCTCTCCTTCAGGTCTTCGGTGTAGCGCAGGCCGCCGGTGAGCTTCAGGTCCGGCAAGATGTCATAATAAACTTCGCCGTACACCGATTTGGATTCGAGCGACACCCGGGCGCTTTGGTTGTCGTAGAAGGGAGAGCCGTAGATACAGCCATTTGCCTGGGTCGGGCTGATGCACAGGCCGCCGAGCAGCGGGCTGGCGCCGCCGATGCCGCCGAACAGGGTCTGGCCGTAGTCCAACGTGTTGGAGCCCACGAAGTAATCGCCGAGCGACTTGGTGTTCAGGTAGTAGACGCCGACGATGCCGTTGAGCGGTCCGTCGAAATGGGTGGCCAGACGCAGTTCGCCGGACTTCTGCGTCGTGTTGCCGTTCGACTGGTCATAGGCGAACGGGTTGGCGGTGTAGCGGTTGATCGAACCGCCGATGATGCCGTTGTTGGTGAAGTTCGAGGTCGGCAGCGTCTCCGAGCCCGGGTTGCCCGCGACCGCCGGGTTGAGCACGAAGGCATAGGGGCCGGTGACCGGGTTGCCGTAATTCGGCTGGCCGTAAAGGCCGCCGATATTGGCCAGGACGGCGTTGAACACCGCCTTGCTGGTGCCGAGCGCGACCTGGCTGAACGGCGCGCCGGGCGAGTTGGTGTAGCTCTCCTGGCTGAGCAGGTGGCCGTCGGAATAGGAGCCGATCGCGTTCAAATCGAGCCACGACGTGATGTTCTGCTTCCACTCCGCGCTCAACGCATTGCTGCGGTTTTCCATGGTCGGCGTGAAATCGGAATTGATGTTGCGTTGCCCG
>DASWOE010000056.1:0-13403 GCA_036398875.1 Rhizomicrobium sp. | reverse complement strand
AAGCCGAACAGCGCGACGCCCGCCGCCGCAACCGTCGCCAGGCCGCTCCACCCGCCATGGAACGCCGGCACCACGGCGCTCGTCTCGCCCGTCCCGCGCAGCAGCACCGGCAGCAGCAATGTCAGGATCGCACCATAGTTGAGCGCCAGGAGCGTGTGGGTCACCCGCTCGCTCGCCGGCAGCTTGCGGCTCATATCCTCTTCGACGAAGTCCCACAGCGTGATGACCAGCTCCACGCCCAGCAGCGCGATCGCGACCGCCGCCGGCGCGCCATGCACCTCGCTCCAGCCCAGCGTCGCGAACAGCACGGCATAGATCAGGTTGCGCGCTCCATGCAGCTTCAGCTCGCGCCGCTGCGACACCCGCCACGCCAATCGCTCCGTCAGTTCGTGATGATAGAGCGTATCGAACCCGCCGAGCGCGATCTGCGCGGCGATCAGCGTCCACAGCAAGGTCGAACTCATGGCGTTGCCTCCCGGAAGATGGCAGCCTGGTGGATGAAATGGCCGAACAGCGGATGCACCACGTCGAGCGAAAATTCGAACCGCCCGCCGCCCAGCTCGCGATGCGCCACCGTCAGCGCGCCGGGCACGAGGACGGCGGGCAGCGTCAGCCGCGCCCCGCCGATCCGCAGGAAATAGCGCGCGCTCCGGAACAGCAGCACGCCGTCCGCGACATGCACCGTCAGCGCCATGCCGACGCCGCCGCCGACCATCTCTTCGAGGCCGGTGGTCCCGGAAAACTGCTTGGCGGAATGGATCACCTGCGGAAAGCCGCGCCGGCGCGCATAGATCCGCGTCCATACCTGGCCGCCGCTCGGCCCATCCTCCGTCACGGTGACGACGGCCGGCACGCCGATTTCGTCGAACAGGGGCAGCGGCCCGCCGATCAGCCGCGCCGCCTGGCAGAACAGCCAGCCCGCGCGCGTGATGCGCGTCTGCGTCACCTGGCCGACATAGACGATGCTGTCGCCGCCCGTCAGCCGCTTGGAGAACCGCGCCCGCACCGGCGCCGGCAGAGCGGCCCATTTGCCGCCTTGCAAAAGCGCGCGGAAGCGCAGATCGCCGAGGCGCTTGTCCGCAGCCCGATCCTGGTCCTGGTCCTGGTCCTGGTCCTGCCGAAGACGGAGGGCGGCGCGATCCGAACCGTTTTCCCCGTGCCCAAGCCGCGCCATGTCGTCCTCCCTATTTGGCTTTGCGGACCGGCAGGAAGCGCGCGACCCTGGCGCCCAGCCGGATCAGCGCCATGAGGGTCGGCCGCGGCATCGTGCTCATCTGGTCGAACCATTGCGTCGCGGTGCGCGTGAAATCGAGCATCGCGGCGAGCCGCTCCGTGGCCACGCGCGACAGCTTCGGATCGCCGGCGGCCTCGGCGACGCAGGCCTCGAGCGCCGCGATCGCCGGATCGAGCTCGCGCTCCTTGCGGCCCGCCGCGATCTTGGCGGCGATCGACCAGACATCGGTATCGGCCTCGAAATGGTCGCGCCGGTCGCCGAGCACCGGGACGCGGCGGATCAGGCCCCAGCCCTGCAGCTCCTTCAGCGAATTCGACACGTTGGAGCGCGCCATCGCCAGCGTCTCGGCGATCGCCTCCGCCGTCAGCGGCCTCTCCGCCAGGTAGAGCAGCGCATGGATCTGGCTGACCGAACGGTTGACGCCCCATTGCCCGCCCATGTCGCCCCAGTGCAGGACGAAGCGGCGGATCACGGGCGAAAGGTCAGGTGCGACTGTTATTTCTGTCATGACAGAAATATCGGACGGAAACGACCGGCTGTCAAGACCGCCGGCGGTCCTTTTCCGGGGCCGCGACCGCGGCGCGGGGTCCGCGGCGCGCCACCCCCCTGCCCCGGCGGCGGGCGTTTCTGATAGGCTGCGCCGGCGCCGCGAACCGGCGGAGAAGACTTCAAGGACTGGTCCGCCATCGTGGCGGAGGCGACAGGAGGCTGCGGATGGCGCGTATCACGGGATTTGGCGGGGTGTTCTTTCATAGCGCAGACCCGAAGGCGCTTGGCGCGTGGTATCGCGACATGCTCGGGCTGGCTATCGAGGATTGGGGCGGCGCGATGATACGCTCCGAAGGCGCCGGTCCCGGCTACGGGGTATGGTCGCCCTTCGACAAGGACACCGGCCATTTCAAACCCTCGTCCCGCGAGTTCATGATCAATTTCGCGGTGGACGACCTGGACGCATTTCTCGCCGGGCTGGAAGCCAAGGGGATCGAGGTCAACGGCCGTCAGCAGATGGACGGCATGGGCAAGTTCGCCTGGATCCTCGACCCCGACGGAACGAAGATCGAGCTGTGGCAGCCGGAGCCGGACGCGCCGTCGGATTAGGACAGCAGTGAGCAGAGGGCAAAGTGATGGTGCGCAAATTGCTTGCGTCACCAGTGACTTGGTTCTTTCTCACATTGATTGCCGTGGTCTCGCATGTGTACTGGGCAATTTCTGTGAAAAGCTGTGTACCGATGAGCCGTGTTGGATCGCTGATAACCTTGTTCGGAGTAGCAACGGCAGCACGTCCAATTATTCGCAAGGGAGCTTACACTTGGATTGCAGAGATGTGGTTCAAGGATGTCGATCCAAGACTGATAGGAGGCGAGAAGGCCGAGTCAGATGAGGATTTTCAGGTCAGAGAGGACGCTTTCTCCTTACAGTTGATGGGTCCTCTTCTCATTTTCGTTGGTACCATCGTATGGGGTTACGGCGATCTATTTTGTGAATTGGAGTCCCAGTAGTCAAATTAGGACACTACCCGCCCCTTGAACCGAGTCGGTCTACGCACCATTTCGCTTAAATCCCTTGGGTGTGAGCATTCGGCAGCGGCTTTGCAGAAGGCCCGGCGCGGGCAGACGCGCAAAACACAGATCCGATGGACAATTAAACTGGGGATGGAGGCTCTCTCCGCGCGATGTCGAAAACAATTATGTTGCCGAAAGTAGCGTAAGAGACTGATTTTGTTGACAGCCCGCGATAGCCTTGGCACGGCGTCCCCGGGGAAGCGCAACCGCGTCCCGCCCCGACGAACAATTATCTTGCCGAAGGCTCACGCAGCCGTGGCCAGCTTGGCCAGCTGGCCGATCAGGGCCTTCACCCCGTTCAGCCGGCTCTCGGGCGAAGGCCAGTCGCGCGTGACGACGACCTTCTGGTCGGGGCGCACCTTCATCGTGCCGGAATGGGCGCCGATCAGCTTCACCAGGCCCAGCGGATTGGGGAACTGGTTGCCGCGGAAGGCGATGGTGCCGCCCTTCGGCCCGGCATCGATCTTCTCCACCAGCGCGATGCGGCAAAGCTGCTTGATCGCGACGATGTCGAGCAGGTGCTTGACCTCGTCGGGCAGCGCGCCGAAACGGTCGATCAGCTCGGCGGCGAAACGGTCGATGTCCTCGCGGCTCTCGATGGCGGCGAGCCGGCGGTACAGCGCCATGCGCACATTGAGGTCGGCGACATAGGGTTCGGGAATGAGCACCGCGGCGCCGATATTGATCGTGGGCGACCACTGATCGGCGATCTCGAAGCCGCTCTCGCCCGCGCGCATCTGCGCCACGGCGTCCTCCAGCATCTCCTGATAGAGCTCGATGCCGACCTCGCGCACATGGCCGGACTGTTCCTCGCCCAGCAGGTTGCCGGCGCCGCGGATGTCCATGTCGTGGCTCGCCACCGAGAATCCGGCGCCGAGCTGGTCGAGCGATTGCAGCACTTCGAGCCGCCGCGCCGCGGTGTCGGTGAGCTTCTGGTTGGCCGGCGTGGTGAGATAGGCATAGGCGCGCTGCTTGGCGCGGCCGATGCGCCCGCGCAATTGATAGAGCTGCGACAGGCCGAACATGTCGGCGCGGTGCACGATCATGGTGTTGGCGGTGGGGATATCGAGGCCGCTCTCGACGATGTTGGTGGAGATCAGGACATCGACTTTCCGCTCGTAGAACGCGGTCATCACCTCTTCCAGCACGCTCGCCGACATCTGGCCGTGGCCGACCGCAACCTTGACCTCCGGCACGGTGGCTTTCAGGAACTCCTCCGCCTCGCGCAGATCGGCGATGCGCGGCGCGACATAGAAGCTCTGGCCGCCGCGGTAATGCTCGCGCAGCAGGGCCTCGCGCACCACCAGGGGATCGAACGGCGTGACGAAGGTGCGCACCGCCAGCCGGTCGATCGGCGGCGTGGTGATCAAGGACAGGTCGCGCACGCCGGACAAGGCCAGCTGCAGCGTGCGCGGAATCGGCGTCGCGGTCAGGGTGAGCACATGCACGTCGGCTTTCAGCCCCTTGAGCTGCTCCTTATGCGTCACGCCGAAATGCTGCTCCTCGTCGACGATGACGAGGCCCAGATTCTTGAACGCGATCGACTTGGCGAGCAGCGCATGGGTGCCGACCACGATATCGACCTTGCCGTCGGCCAGATCGGCGCGCGTCTGCCGGGCTTCCTTGGCATCGACGAAGCGGCTGAGCTGGCGCACCGTCACCGGAAATCCGGCGAAGCGCTCGGCGAAATTGCGATAGTGCTGGCGCGCCAGAAGCGTGGTCGGCACCACCACCGCGACCTGCTGGCCGCTCATCGCGATGACGAAGGCGGCGCGCAGCGCGACCTCGGTCTTGCCGAAGCCGACATCGCCGCACACCAGCCGGTCCATCGGCCGGCCCTTGGCGAAATCCTCCATCGTGTCGGCGATGGCCTTCTCCTGGTCGTCGGTCTCCTGCCAGGGGAAGCGGGCGCAGAATTCGTCGTACAGGCCGGAGGGCGCATCGATGGCCGGCAGCGATTTCAATTCGCGCGCCGCGGCGATGCGGATCAGCTCGGCGGCGATCTCGCGCACCCGCTCCTTGGCGCGGGCCTTGCGCAGCTGCCAGCCGGCGCCGCCCAGCCGGTCGAGCTGCGCGCCGCTGTCCTCGGCGCCATAGCGCGTCAGGAGTTCGATATTCTCGACGGGGAGGAACAGCTTGCCGCCGTCATACTGGATTTCCAGGCAGTCATGCGGCGCGCCCAGCGCGTCGATGGTCTTCAGGCCCAGATAGCGCCCGACGCCGTGCTCGATATGCGTGACCAGGTCGCCCGGCGCCAGCGCGCTGGCCTCGGTCAGGAAGTTCTGCGCCCGGCGCGCGCGGGTCTGCGCCCGCACCATGCGGTCGCCCAGGATGTCCTGCTCGGAGATCACCGCGATGTCGGGCGCCTCGAAGCCGCGCTCCAGCCCCAGCACCGCGATGCCGACCGCCGCGTCGTGCAGCGCGGCCGCCTCGCCCCAATTCGCCACGGTGCGGATGGCCGAAATTCCGTGGTCGGACAATACCCCGCCCATGCGCTCCGACGAGCCGGCGCTCCACGACGCGACCACGACGTGCTTGCCTTGCCCCTGCAACGCGCCGACATGCGCCGCCGCCGCCTCGAACACATTGGTCTTGCCGGCGGCACGTTCCGGCTGGAAGTCGCGGCCCTGCCTGCCGCCGGCATCGACCGATTTCATCGATTCCGGGGCCTGGAACGGCGACAGGTCGCGCACCTTGCGCGTGGCCAGCGCCGCGCCCCATTCCGCCTCGCTCAGATAGAGCGTGGCCGGCTTCAGCGGCTTGTAGGGCGGGGCCTTGATCGCGCTTTTCTCCTCGCTGCGGCCCTGGCGACGGAATTGCTCGCGCGTCTCGAAATAGTCCTTCACCAGCTCCAGCCGCGCCGCCTTGCTCTCCTCGGTCTCGTGGCCGAGCACGAACAGCGCCCGCGGCACGAAATCGAAGAAGCTGTCGAGCCGCTCGTAGAACAGCGGCAGCCAGTGCTCCATGCCCGGATGCTTGCGGCCGGCGCTGACGCTTTCATAGAGCACGTCGTCGTCATTCGCCGGCCCGAAGGCGGCGACATAGCCGGCGCGAAAGCGGCTGATCGCCGCCTTGCCCAGCGGCACTTCGCTGGCGGGCAGAAGCTCGATCTCGCCGATCGTGTCGCTGGAAAGCTGGGTCTCGGCGTCGAAGCGGCGGATGGCGTCGAGCTCGTCGCCGAAGAAATCGAGCCGCAGCGGCTGCGCGATCCCCGGCGGCCACAGATCGACGATGCCGCCGCGCAGCGCGAAATCGCCCGGCTCGCGCACCGTGGAGGCGCGGACATAGCCGTTGCCGGCCAGGAACGCGACCATGCGCTCGCGGTCCACCGCCTTGCCGGCGCGCGCGAAGAAGCTGGCGCCCGCGATCCAGTCCTTCGGCGGAACGCGCTGCGTCACCGCATTGACGGTCGTCACCACCAGCGCGACCTGCGGCCCGTCGGCGCGCGCCAGCGCCGCCAGCGTCGCCAGCCGCGTCGCCGCGATGTCCGGCTTGGGCGAGACGCGGTCATAGGGCAGGCAGTCCCAGGCCGGGAAGGACAGGATCGCAAGCTGCGGCGCGAAGAACCGTGCCGCTTCGGTCACGGCGGCGGCGTGCACATCGTCGGACGCCACGAACACCACGATGCCGTCGCTGCGCCGCGCCGCCTCGACTGCGACGAAGGCGTCATAGCCCGACGGCGCGCCGGTGACGGCGAAGCGGCCCGGCTGCCGGGCGATGTAATCTAGACGTTCCATGTCGGGTTCTTGCGGCCGCAGACGGCTTTAAGGCGGGCAAACAACGGCGTGTCGAATGGCACCGGCGGCGCGGCATGGCCGCGCAGCCAGGCATAGACGTCCTGGTCGGGCGCGGCGAGCAAGGCCTCGAACTGGTCGAGCTCGGCCTCGCCCAGGCCCGCCAGCTCCTGCGCCGCGAAGACGCCGAAGATCAGATCGACCTCCTTGAAGCCGCGCCGCTGGGCGCGGAACAAAAGCCTTTTGCGGCGGGCCCCGAAAGACCCACCGTTTTCATCATCCGTCATGGCGTCGATATACCACGCGTTCCGTTGAGAACAACCGCCCGCGACCATATTGTCGGCGCAAGATGCGCCCCGCGATTCTGTTCCCGCTCTTCGCCGATATCCGCTCGCTCGGCGGCGTCGGCCCTAGGCTGGAAAAGCTGATCGCCAAGGTGGCGGGCCCGCGACTGGCCGACCTCGTCTTCGACCTGCCCGCCGGCGTGATCGACCGCTCCTATCGCCCCAAGCTCGCCCAGGCCGAGCCCGGCCGCATCGCCACGGTGAGCGTCGATGTGCTCAGCCATCACCCGCCGCGCGACCGCCGCCAGCCCTATCGCGTCACCTGCGCCGACGAAACCGCGACGCTCGCGCTCGCCTTCTTCCACGGCCATGCCGACTATCTGCAGCGCACCCTGCCCGTCGGCAGCCGCCGCATCGTCAGCGGCCGGATCGAGCGCTACCGCGACGCGCTGCAGATCACCCATCCCGATCACATCGTGGCCCCGCAGGAAGAAGCGAGCCTGCCGCTGCACGAACCGGTCTATGCGCTCACCGAAGGCCTCACCCTCAAGCCGCTGGCCAAGGCGGTCGCCGCCGCCCTCGCCAAAGTCCCCGACCTTCCGGAATGGGACGATCCGGCCTTTCTCAAGCTGCGCGGCTGGAGGCCGTTCCGCGAATGCCTGCTCGCCGCCCATGCGCCGCGGAGCGAGGCCGATCTCGGCTTGGAGACGCCGGTCCGCCAGCGGCTCGCCTATGACGAGCTGCTGGCCAACCAGCTGGCGCTGCTGCTCATCCGCCGCCAGATGCGCCAGGCGAAGAAGGGCCGCGCGCTGGTCGGCGACGGGCATCTCAAAGCGAAAGCCATTGCCGCCCTGCCCTTCGCGCTGACCGCGCCGCAGCTTGCCGCCATCGCGGAGATCGAGGCCGACATCGCCGCGCCAACCCGCATGCTGCGCCTCTTGCAGGGCGATGTCGGCGCCGGCAAGACCATCGTCGCCTTTCTCGCTTTGCTCGGCGCCGTCGAGGCCGGGGCGCAGGGCGCGCTGATGGCCCCGACCGAGCTTCTCGCCCGCCAGCACATGGCCTCGCTCGAACCCTATGCGAAGGCGACCGGCCTGCGCCTTGCGCTGCTCACCGGCCGCGAGCGCGGCGGCCGCGACGCCATCCTGGCCGCCCTTGCCGAGGGCGAGATCGACATCCTGGTCGGCACCCATGCGCTGTTCTCGGAGGATGTCGCCTTCGCCGATCTCGGCCTTGCGGTGATCGACGAGCAGCACCGCTTCGGGGTGCATCAAAGAATGCTGCTGCAGGGCAAGGGCGGCCGTCCCGCCGATGTGCTGGTGATGACGGCGACGCCGATCCCGCGCACGCTGGCGCTCACGGCCTATGGCGACATGGATGTCTCGCGCCTCACCGGCCGCCCGCCCGGCCGCAAGCCGGTCGAGACCCGCACCATTTCCGCCGACCGGCTGGACGAGGTGATCGAACATCTGCGCCAGGCGACCGCGCGCGGCGCCCGCGCCTATTGGGTATGCCCGCTGGTCGAGGAGTCCGAGAAGATCGACCTCGCCGCCGCCGAGGAGCGCGCCGCCATGCTCAAACGCGTTTTGGGTCCGGCGGTCGGCCTGGTCCATGGCCGGATGAAGGGCGCGGAGCGCGACGCCCAGATGGCGAAGTTCAAAGCCGGCGAGACATCCGTCCTGGTCGCCACCACCGTTATCGAGGTCGGCGTCGATGTCCCCGAAGCGACCATCATGGTGGTCGAGCATGCCGAGCGCTTCGGCCTGGCCCAGCTCCATCAATTGCGCGGCCGGGTCGGCCGCGGCTCGGGCAAGTCGAGTTGCCTGCTGATCTATCACGGCGCGCTGGGCGAGACCGCCAAGGCCCGGCTCAAGACCATGCGCGAGACCGATGACGGCTTCGTCATCGCGGAAGAGGATCTGCGCCTGCGCGGCGCCGGCGAACTGCTCGGCACGCGCCAGAGCGGCATGCCGGAATTCCGCCTTGCCGATCTCGCCGTGCACGCCGATCTGCTGGCGGTGGCGCGCGATGACGCGCAGCTCGTGCTGACGCGCGATCCCGACCTGCAGTCCGAGCGGGGCAAAAGCCTGCGCACGCTGCTCTATCTCTTCGGACGCGACGAGGCGGTGCGCTATCTGCGCACCGGCTAGAACCGGTATTTGAGGCCCAGTCCGAACGACAGGCCGTCATCGTCGCTGTTGGTGTACAGGCCCCAGGCGCCCGAGCGGTGGAACATGCGGATCACGCCGTCCCAGTTGGAATCGCTCGACAGCGCCACGGCATATTCGAGCGTCACGTAGTTTTCCATTTTCTTGCGCCAGGACGGATAGACGATGCCGTGATAGCCGATCGAGGTGTAAGGCGGATCGAGCGCATAGGATGGGCCGTCATAGATCGAAAAACGCGTATGATTCAGCCCGAACGGCGCATTCGCCTGAAAGCCGAGGCCGAAGGAGAACGTCGTGTTGGAATGGCCGAACGCGTATTGGGTGATCTCCCCTTCGGCACCGAGCGAAATACCCGCGCCCAGATAGAGAAGCCGCGCATCGCCCGCCAGCCCGACCATGGCCGAGCTCGGCTGCATGCGGCCCGAGGTGAACACGGCACCGAAATACTTCGTCGTTGCGGGCCCGATATACAGCGTCACGGACCATGGACCGTTGGTCGGCTCGGCGCATGCCGCCGTCCACGGCGCCAGCGCCGGAAGCGACAACGCGATGCCCTGCAACGCGCGCCGGACCGCGCCGCCGTTCCGAGTGGTCCTCAGCACGTCTTGAATGCCCTGTTCAGCTCGCCCGCCGGCACGATCTATAGCATACCGACGGCGATTTCCCAGGCGGGCGGAGATCGAAACGGGTTAACCCCGTTGCAGATTCCGCCACGACAAGGTGTAGAAATTTCGCCATGAGCGATTTTGTCCCAGCCCTGCAGAAGGCGCTCGCCGGCATCTTGCCGGACCTGGTGCGCGTGGCCGGCCTTGTGCGGCTCTCCGGCGGCGCCAGCCAGGAGACATGGTCTTTCGATGCGGTCTGCGGCGTCGCCGTATTGCCGCTGATCCTGCGGCGTACGCCCGATGGCCTGCCGCGGCCGACCGCGGCGAATTCGACCTCCGTTTCCCTCGGCACCGAGGCCATCGCCATCGAGGCGTCGCGCTCCGCCGGCGTCGCGGCGCCGCGCGTGCGCCATGTGCTGCGAGAATCCGACGGCCTCGGCGAAGGCTATGTCATGGACCGGCTGGCCGGCGAGACCATCGCGCGCAAGATCCTGCGCGATGTCGAATTCGATGCCCTGCGTCCGCACCTGGCGCGCCAATGCGGCGAGGTTCTGGCACGCATCCACGCCGTCCCGCTGTCGCCGGCACTGCGCGATGCATTGTCGCCGGTGGACGGCCCGGCGCAGCTGCGCCGCTATCGCGAAATCTACGACGCCTACGCCTATCCCCATCCCGTCTTCGAGACCGCCTTCAAATGGCTGGAGCCGCGCATGGCGCCTCCGGCGCGGCAGACGCTGGTGCACGGCGATTTCCGGCTCGGCAATCTGCTGATCTCGCGCACCGGCGTGGAAGCCGCGCTCGACTGGGAACTCGTCCATATCGGCGATCCGCGCGAGGACATCGGCTGGATCTGCACCAATGCCTGGCGCTTCGGCGTGCAGGACAAGGTGGTCGGCGGGTTCGGCGATCTCGCCGATCTCCTCGCTGGCTACGAAGCCGCGGGCGGCGCGGCCTTCGCGGCCGAGGACGTCCGTACCTGGATCGTCTACGGCTCGCTCAAATGGGGCATCATGTGCATGAGCATGTATCAAGGCTTCCTGCGCGACCGCTCCGTCGAGCGCGCCGCCATCGGCCGCCGCGCCTCCGAGAACGAGATCGATCTCGTCAACCTCATCATACGCGGGAAGATATGAACATGATGGACCAGCCGTCGATCCTCGAACTCGTCGTCGCCGCGCGCGAATTCCTGGAGCAGAAGGCGATGCCGGAGCTCAAGGGCCATACCGCCTTCCACGCCCGCGTCGCCGCCAACGCGCTGGGCATCGTCGCGCGCGAACTCGAACAGGGCGCGCTCGCCGGCGACGCCGAGCATCGACGGCTGGTGGCGCTTCTCGGCCGGGAGGGCACGCTGGCGGACCTCAATCGCGAACTTTGCGCGCGCATCCGCGACGGCCGCATCGGCCTCGACACGCCGGGCTGCGCCGATCATCTGGCGCTGACCACGCGCGACAAGGTCGCGATCGACCAGCCGACTTACGACGGCCTGAGGCGCTTTCTGGACGATTAGGCGGCGGCCGGCTTGGCGTCGCGGGTGCCGAGCGCGATCCGGCCCAGGGCCAGGCCCACGACAACCAGCCCCTCGAGCCAGGCGGCGGTCACGCCGATCCAAGGCGGCGCCGGCAATTGCGGGAAGAAGACCAGCAGAAGGCCCTTCAGCTGCAGCCCGCTCAGGATCGCCGGCGCCAGCACATAGAGAGCGAACAGGATCGCCAGGGCCGCGAAATCGCCCCTGCGCTTGCCCGGCAGCGCATTCATCAGCACGAACAGCGCGACGTCGCGGGTGAGAAAGCCCATCGCGGCCAGCACCAGCGGCTGGCCGACCGCCGCCGCCGACGGATCGCGCAACAGCCACAGCGACAGCGCGCCGGCCGCGGCGAAAGTCGCGATATAGCTCGTCATCCAGGCCTGCAGCCCTCTCAGCGCATTGATGACATGGCCCTGGAAGAACTGGCCCTGCATCCAGCGGTAATGCACGCGATCCTTGGGCTCGAGCAGAACCATGAGGTAGGTCAGAACGGCGAAGGTCGTGCCCGCCAGCAGCAGGCGCAGCGCCACCGGATCCCAGCCCTTGACGTCCTGCGACAGCCAGGCATCGAAGCCGGCGACGTAAAAGCCCATGAACAGAACGAAGCCGAGCCAGACCAGCGGCCCGTTGCGCATCTTCAATTCGAGCCGCATCTCGCGATAGCAGCCGACCAGCGTCCAGCCCGCGAAGATCGCCACCGAGGCCAGCAGGAAGCCGCGCGCGTCGAGGGACAAGCCCCACCAGGCGATGAAATCGACCGCCGGTTTGTGGGTCATGAGCGCGGCGACCGGATCCGCCGCGCTCCAGACCCAATAGACCGCCACCGCCGCGACGAGGCCGACCATCTGATAGAGGAATATTTCGAACCGCGAATGGCCCTGCCGCCGCCCGATCGCGACCAGGCTGGCGAGCAGCGCGGCCGCCTGCGCGATCACGCCGATGGCGACGTAGTAGAGAAGCTCGATCGCCGCGGTCAGCGGCCCCAGATTGCTCCCGACATTGATCAGCAGCAGCGCCAGGCAGATCGCCCCGCCGAACCAGTTGTAGATCGTGGCACCGAAGAGCTTGCCCCAGGTCATGGTGCCGGCGCCGAGCGACGACAGCCGCTGTCCGTCCCAGGTGCGGTCGCGGATCTCGCCCACCACGCTCAAGGCCGCGCTGCGCGAGCCCCACACGACGACGATGAGGTAGTAGAGCAAGGTGGCCGTGCCCTGGACCGTGGCGAACAGCGCCGAATCCCCGCCGGTCGTCACCGACGCCGCGAAGAAGATCAGGGCGAGCAGGCCGACCATCAGCAGCACGCGCCTCGGCGTGATCTCCAGCCAGATATTGCGCTCGAATTCGGGGTTCATGTGCCGCGCCCCACTTGCGCGAAATACGCGTCTTCCAGCGCCTTGCTGGATTCGGCGAAGCTCGCCACGTCGAAGCCGGCGCCGATCAGCTCGCGCAGCAGCTTGGCCCGCGCCCCGGGATTGCGGGTGAAGACGATCAGGGCATGGATCTGGTCGGCCTCGACCACGTCGGCGCCCTTGCCGACGAGGAATTCCTTCAGGTCGCTGCGCGCCGTGGCCAGCTCGATCATGTAGCGCGGCCGCGCGTCGTCGCGCACCTTGATCGCCTTGCCGCCGGCGATCAGTCCGTTCTCGATGATCACCATCTCGGAGCAGTAATCTTCGAGTTCGGCCAGGATGTGCGACGAAACCACCAGCGTCATGCCCTGGTCGCGCAGCGCGATCAGCAGCGTGGAGAGATCGCGGCGCGCCTGCGGGTCGAGGCCGGCGGCCGGCTCGTCCAGCAGCAGCACCTTGGGCTCGTGCACGATGGCCTGGCCGATGGCGAGGCGCTGGCGCAATCCGCGCGACAGCTCGCCGGCGCGCGACTCGACGCGGTCCAGGAGGCCGACCCGCCGCGCCGCCTTCTCGACCGCAGCCGCCGTCAGCGCCGCGGCAATGCCGTGGCTGCGCGCCGCATAGCTCAGGCATTGGCGCACGGTCAGATCGTTGTAGAGGCCGTAGAAATCCGGCAGATAGCCGAGCGCCGCATGGATCTCGCGCGGGTTCTGCACGGTATCGAGTCCGTTGATGATCACCTTGCCCGAATAGGGATCCTCCAGCGCCGCCAGGCAGCGCAGCAGCGTCGTCTTGCCGGCGCCGTTCGGTCCGACCAGGGCCGTGATGGTCTGGTCCGCGACCGTGAGCGACACGCCTTTCAGCGCGCGCGCGGCCGGGTATTCATAGATGAGGTTATCGACTTCGATCATGGACCCATGCGAATCCGGACGGCACGCCCGG